>NZ_SJOS01000062.1:0-14712 GCF_012027765.1 Pseudoflavonifractor sp. SW1122
TTATCAGTATGCCAGCTGTTCCACGGTCCAGTCCCGGATGAGATCGGCGTAGTAGCGGCACTGGGCCTTTGCCAGCTCCACATCCAGGTTGATGTAGTTGCCGCACTCCACCGCCGACTTGCCCGGCATCTCCCCGGTGTAGTTGGCCCCCGCCTCAAAGACGGACTGGACCAGGGCAATGCAGTCCTCCATGGTCAGCTGCTCGTTGTCCAGCAGCACGTAGAATCCGGTTTGGCACCCCATGGGGCCAAAGTAGATGACCCCATCCTTTTGGGGGGAGTTGCGCAGCAGGGTGGCGATGATGTGCTCCACCGAGTGCATCTCGGCGTTGGTGAGCAAATCCCCGGTGTTGGGCACCTTGAAGCGCAGATCGAAGGTCACCACATTCCCGTCCCGGCGGGAGAGGTACATGCCAGGGCGCAGGGTGGTGTGGTCCACCTGAAAGCTTGCGATTTTTTCCATATTAAGACCTCCACAGTAAGGCCGCCAGGGCCTGGTTGAGCTTGTCCACCACCTGGGGCACGTTTTGGGCGTATTCCTCCCCCTGGGCGGGGTGGAACAGGTGGTCGGAGACGATTTTCACACAGTGGAAGGGCACCTGGTTGCGCAGGCACACCTGGGCCACCGCCCCCGCCTCCATATCACACACGGTGGCGGAGAAGTGGTCCCGCAGCATGGCCGCCCGTTCGTAGTCCCGACCGAACCAGTCCCCGGTGGCCACCACCCCGGTGCGGGGTGCAAAGCCAGCCTGGTTGAGCCAGTCCACATGGACCTCCACATTCTGGCAGGGCAGTTCAATGAGGTTCAGGGCGGGGATGAGACCCAACGGGTCGCCCACGGCGGAGGTGTCCATGTCGTGCTGGACACTGTGGCGGGCCACCACCAGGGTGCCCACGGGGAAGTCGTGGAAGCACCCGGCCACCCCGGCGTTCCACACCTCATTTACCCCAAAGCGGTCTAGGAGGGCCTGGGTGCCCATGGCGGCGTTGACCTTGCCCACGCCGCAGATGCACACCACGGTGTCCGGGTCCAGGGGGTAGAAGTCCATCCCGGCGATGGTCTGCACCTGGCCGGAGGGGCGCAGAGCACCCGCCACCTCCTTGTGCATGGCGTATACAATTCCTCGCATGGCGCACCTCAGGAGTTGTGGGACAGCAGCTGAGCCCGCACGTCCCACAGCTTCTGGGACAGGTCCACATAGTAGTTGTGGGGGTTCTCAAAGCGCTTGACCTCGTCCCACAGGCTGTCCACCTCCCGGGCGCAGTACACCCGGGTCTCCTGGATGGTGGGGGCCTGGTACACCAGCTGGCCGCCCTGGAAGATGGGCACCAGCAGGGGGCGGGCGGTGTAGTTGGTGATGGTCTTACGCTTCCAGACTGCCTCAGGGTCAAAGAGCTCCAACGGTTGGGTGAAGTCGGGGTGCTCGTCGTGGAGGCAGATATAGTCGGCCAGGGCCTTTCCCGTCTCGATCTCGTACAGGCGGTACACCTTCTTGAAGTGGGGAATGGTCATCTTGGCGGGGTTCTCGCTGATCTTAATTTTGGGCACGATGGTGCCGTCCTTGCCCTCGATGGCCGCCAGCTTGTACACGCCGCCGAACACCGGCTCACTCTTGGAGGTGATGAGCCGCTCACCCACTCCAAAGCCGTCGATGGCGGCCCCCTGGGTCAGCAGGTCCCGGATGATATACTCGTCCAGGGAGTTGGAGGCGATGATCTTGATGTCGGTGAGACCCGCCTCGTCCAGCATCTTCCGGGCCTTCTTGGACAGATAGGTCAAATCGCCGGAGTCGATGCGGATGCCGCCCTGGGTGATGCCCAGCTCCTGGAACACCCGGATGGCGTTGGGCACGCCGGACTTGAGCACGTTGTAGGTGTCCACCAGAAGGGTGGCGGCGTGGGGGTAGATCTCACAGTAGGTCTTGAAGGCGGTGTATTCGTCGGGGAACATCTGCACCCAGGAGTGGGCCATGGTGCCGGTGGCGGGGGTGTCAAACATCTGGTCGGCCATGGCGCAGGCGGTGCCGGAGGCCCCGGCGATATAGCTGGCCCGGGCGCCCAGCAGAGCGCCGTCCGCACCCTGGGCCCGGCGGGAGCCGAACTCCGCCACGGGCTTGCCCTGGGCAGCCCGGACGATGCGGTTGGACTTGGTGGCGATGAGGGACTGGTGGTTTAGGGTCAGCAGCAGATAGGTCTCTACAAACTGGGCCTCAATGGCAGGGGCCCGCACGGTGAGAATGGGCTCCCGGGGGAAGATGGGGGTGCCCTCCGGCACGGCCCAGATGTCCCCGGTGAAGTGGAAGGTGCGCAGATACTCCAAAAACTCCTCCGAGAAGGTATTCTTGGAGCGCAGGTAGGCAATGTCCTCCTCGTCGAAGTGGAGGTCCCGGATGTAGGAGATCACCTGCTCCAGGCCGGCGGCAATGGCGAAGCCGCCGCCGTCGGGGACACTGCGGAAAAACATATCGAAATAGCAGATTTGATCGGCCACGCCGGTCTGAAAATAGCCGTTGCCCATGGTCAGCTCGTAGAAGTCGGTGAGCATGGTGTAGTTGACGTGATGTTGCACAGGGATGGCCCCCTTTAACTAAAATCGTAGCCTCTATTATAAGCTGTCTTGACACAAATTGCAATCATTCCTTCTGTAGTTCTTCCAGAAGTCACCACTCGGAAGGGGCGGAATACACTGGGATGAGGGCGGTGTCGGAAGGCAAACGGCCCCGGAGAGGAGCATGGGAAGGAACATGGAACGAACGCATATCTGGGTCATTGGAGGAGATCAGCGGCAGAGCATCTTAGCCGGGCTGCTGCGAGACGACGGCCACAGGGTACATACCTTGGGGCTGGGGGAGGAGGCGGCGGAGGGGCCGGACCTGGATGGCATCGGGGAGGCCCACTGCGTCATTCTCCCCCTGCCGGCGCAGCGGCCGGAGGGGTGGGTGTACACCCCGCTGAGCACCTTTCGGCTGTCGGTGGAGCAGGTGCTGGAGCACATGCAGCCGGGGCAACTGGTGTGCGGCGGGCTGCTCACCTCCAGCTTTCTCCACCAGGCCCAGGCGTTGAACCTGCGGGTCATAGACTATTATGCCCGGGAAGAGCTGACGTTGCTCAACGCCATTCCCACCGCAGAAGGGGCCATTGGTCTGGCCATGGAGCGCATGCCCACCACCATCCACAACGCCCGCATCTGGATTTTGGGCTTTGGGCGGGTGGGGCAGGCCTTGGCCGTGCGCCTCCACGCTCTGGGGGCCAAGGTGTGCATTCTGGCCCGAAACCCCGCCCAGCGGGCCCTGGCCCGTAGCTTAGGCCTGGAGGCCGAGCCCATCCGGGGCATGGGGGAGTGGCTGCACTGCCCCCATCTGGTGGTGAATACCGTGCCTGCCCCCCTGCTGGGAGTGGAGGAGCTGTCCGCTCTGCGGGAGGGGGCCTGGGTGATGGACCTGGCCTCGGAGCCGGGGGGCGTGGACCATCCCGCGGCCCAGGCCCTGGGCGTGCCCGTGGTGTGGGCCAGAGGCCTGCCGGGCAAGGTGGCTCCCCACACGGCGGCGGAGTACCTCAAAGACACCGTCTATCACATTATGGAGGAGTTGGGAGTGTAAGAATGGAAGCGAAAAACATTGGGTTTGCCTTTTGCGGCTCCTTTTGTACCATGGCCCGGGCTCTGGATACCCTGGAGCAGCTGGCGGGAAAATACACCCAAATCTGGCCCATTGTCTCCGAGACCGTGGCCAGCACCGATACCCGCTTTGGCAACAGCCATGATTTTATGCGGGAGATGGAGCGGATATGCGGGAGAAGGGTCATCCATACCGTGGCGGATGCCGAGCCCATCGGGCCCCGGAAGCTGCTGGACGCCCTGGTCATCTGCCCCTGCACGGGCAACACCCTGGCCAAGCTGGCCCACGGCGTCACCGACGGCACGGTGACCATGGCCGCCAAGGCCCATCTGCGCAACGGGCGGCCCCTGGTCCTGGCCCTGGCCACCAACGATGGCCTGGCGGCCTCTGCCCCCAATGTGGGCACCATGCTGGGGCGGAAAGGGGTGTTTTTTGTCCCCTTCCGCCAGGATGACTGCTACGAGAAGCCCACGTCTCTGGTGTCGGATTTTTCCCTCACCGGGGACACTCTGGCCCTGGCTATGCAGGGCAAACAGTATCAGCCTCTCTTGTTGGGGGCAAAGTGACGAAAAACAGCCTCCGGTGGCGGGATTTTTAGGGTTGCAAACCACCGGGGGCTGTCATATAATGATACTTGACTGGGCAAAACATGGACTGGCCCGGAAAAATCTGCCCAAAAACGAAAGGATGTGACATGCGCCGTGGCAGGTGACCCATCTAGTCGAAGTTGGAAAATATGTTTGCGGCGTATGGATTGAGGGGGATGCCCTGGCATCCTTTTTGTCTTCGTGCGCCCGCGCCTGTGTGACACAGGGAATATCAGCGGAAGCGGCACGGGGACAAACCACCCCTTTGCCTGCTCGGGAAAGGTGTGAACCAATGTGATTAGCATTTACAAGACCATTGACGGAAAAATGACCAAGCTGGATACGGTGGAGGACGGCTGCTGGATCAACCTCATCTACCCCAGCGAGGACGAGCTGAAGACGGTGTCTGTGATCTTGGGGGTGGAGCTGCCCTTCTTGAAGGCCGCCCTGGACGAGGAGGAGACCTCCCGTATTGACAGCGAGGACGGCCAGACCCTCATCATCGTGGACACCCCCGCCATGGAGCGGGATGAGACCGGCGTGGTGTATTCCACCCTGCCTATGGGCATCATCGTCACCGAAAAGCACATCGTCACCGTCTGTTTGAAGGAGACCTCGGTGGTGCGGGACTTGCAAGACGGCCTGGTCAAGGACGTGCGCACCCAGCAGCGCACCCGGTTTATCCTCAACATCCTGCTGCTGGTGGCCAAGCGCTACCTGCAATATCTGAAGCAGATCGACAAGACCTACAACTACATGGAGCGGCAGCTGTACAAGTCCCAGCGCAACAAGGAGCTCATTCAGCTGCTGGATTTGGAGAAGTCCCTGGTCTACTTCAACACCTCGTTGAAGGCCAACGAGGTGACCTTGGAGAAGATTCTCCGGGGCCGTATCGTCACCCTCTACGAGGAGGACCATGACTTGCTGGAGGACGTGCTCATTGAGGTGCGTCAGGCCATCGAGATGGCTCAGATTTACTCCTCCATCATCTCCGGCATGATGGACGCCTTTGCCTCGGTGATCTCCAACAACCTGAACGTCATCATGAAGGTGCTCACCTCCATCACCATCCTCATGACGGTGCCCAATATCATTTTCGGCTACTTCGGTATGAACATCACCGGCGGCCTGCCCCTGGACCAGTTCTGGTGGGTGCCTCTGCTGATGAGCGTGGCCATCATTGTGGTGCTGGCCATCATCCTGAAGAAGAAGGACCTGTTTTAATGAATAATGAAAAATGAAGAATGAATAATTATGGTGTGCCGCTGTGCGGCACGGATATTTGAAATGGGCGTAGGGGAGGGGCTTGCCCCTCCCGAATTTCCCAGGGCTATACCAGGGAAAAAGCGGGCCGGGCAAGCCCGGCCCCTACGAAAGCAGATGCAGGTCCTGAACGGCGGAAACGCCCTCAGGACCTGCATTCTTCATTATTCGTTATTCATTCTTCATTGGACGCATAGGCCTCCCGCAGCTTCTCACTGGCCTGGGCCAGCTGGCGCTGGAGACTGGCGGGGGAGAGCACCTCCACGCCGCCGCCGAAGGACAGCAGATAGCTGGCCAGCCAACCTCCGTCGGGGAAGACGGTGGACACCAGCAGGGAGCCGTCGGGCTGGGGGGTGACGCAGCGGCGGTCGAACTCGTCGTATACCCGGTGGGCCAGGCTGGGGGCAAAGCGCAGCTCGGCCTCCACCCGGAACAGCGGGGGGATTTCTCCGGACAGCTCCGGGTCGGGGGGATTCATCAGCCGGTGGAAGGGCTGGTCGGTGATGGTCAAATCCAGCATCCGGGTCAATCGGAAGGTGCGGTAGCACTCCTGGAAGGGGCAATAGGCCTGGAGATACCAGCCGTTGCCCTGGAACACCAGCCGCACCGGCTGCACCAGGTAGGGCATCTGCTCCCCCTGGGAGCTGGCATAGGTAAACTGCACGGCCCGGCGCTGTAAAATGGCCTCTCGCAGCAGCTTGAAGTCCTCGGTGTCCCCCGCAGAGGAGCCCCAGTGAGTGAGGTACACTTGCAGCCAGTCCTCCTCGGGGCGGCGGAACAGGGCGGAGAGCTTGGCCAAGGTGGCCTCCCGTTGGGCGTCCGAGTCGTCGTCCAGGGCGGCCAGCAACTGCTGCTGTTCCCCGGGGGTGAACAGGTTGGGGTCGGGGGCGCAGCCCGCCATGAGGGTGACGCCGCCGTTTTTGCCCGGGGCCGTGCACACCGGAACTCCGGCGGCCGACAGGGCGTCAATCTCCCGGTAGATGGTACTCACCGATACCTGGAGCATTTGGGCCAGCTGGGGAGCGGTGATGCGGTCGTGCTCCAACAGCAGGGAGAGAATTTGAATGAGTCGATTGGCGGACATAGTTTCACCTCCTAGGGGTGTCCCCAGTATATCAGAATGGGGGATTTCTGTAAAGGAAAACGCCGAATTGAGGCAGAAATGTGGAAATAGCCGCGTAGCGGTCCCGCCGGAACGGGAACCCCGTTCCAGGGACAACAAACGCCCGATTCCTGGGGAATCGGGCGTTTATCAAACTAAATTAGGCCAGCTTGCTCTTGGCCAGCTCGGTCAGCTGGGTGAAAGCAGCCTTGTCGTTGACGGCCAGCTCGGAGAGCATCTTGCGGTTGATCTCCACGCCAGCCAGCTTCAGGCCGTGCATGAAGGTGGAGTAGTTCATGCCGTTCATCTTGCAGGCGGCGTTGATGCGGGCGATCCACAGCTGACGGAAGTCACGCTTCTTCAGCTTGCGGCCGGTGTAGGCGTACTGCAGGGACTTCATCACCTGCTCGTTGGCCATCTTGAAGTGCTTGCTCTTGGCACCCCAGTAGCCCTTGGCCAGCTTCAGGATCTTATTTCTTCTCTTACGGGTCATCATTGCGCCCTTAACTCTTGCCATTGTCGTTCAGCCTCCTATATGTGAGTGTATCAGGTTATCTTATTTGTAGGGGATCAAGCGCTTGACGGTGGCCTGGTTGGTCACGTCAGCGTAGGCACCCTTGCGGAGGCCTCTCTTGAGCTTGGTGGTCTTGCCGTGGCCGTTGAGCAGGTGACGGCGCTTGGTGCAGGCACGCTTCACACGGCCGCTCTTGGTCAGCGAAAAGCGCTTCTTAGCGCCGCTGTGGGTCTTGATCTTAGGCATGGTGGTTATCTCCTTTACTCTTTGAATGGTGGGCAGCGTGTGCCCGGAGGATATTACTTGTTGGTCTTGCTGCTTTTGGCGGAGAGGAAAATGCTCATGTGGCGGCCCTCCAGCTTAGGCTCCTTGTCCAGGTTGGCCAGCTCGGCACACTGCTGGGCAAAGTCCATGAGCAGGTTGCGGCCGATCTCGGTGTGAGCCATCTCACGGCCACGGAATCGCACGGTCACCTTCACCCGGTTGCCGTCAGCCAGGAACTTCTGGGCGTTGCGCAGCTTGGTGTTGAAGTCACCGATGTCGATGCCGGGGGACATGCGCACTTCCTTGATCTCAACGACGTGCTGGTTCTTCTTGGCCTCTTTCTCCCGCTTGGCCTGCTCGAACTTGAACTTGCCATAGTCCATGAGCTTGCACACAGGGGGGACGGCGTTGGGAGAGATTTTTACCAGGTCCAAACCGGCCTCGTCGGCGTGACGCTGGGCCTGAGCCGCAGACATGACTCCCAGCTGGCTGCCGTCGGCGCCAATCAGGCGAACCTCACGGTCACGAATCTCCTCGTTGATCTGATGAGTTGGGTTAGCTATGGCAAAGCACCTCCTGAGAAACAAAAAAATGTGAGTGCAGAACAAGCACCCACATCCACAACAAAAAACGACAACCGAACTCGATTGCGTGTTTTTTACCATGTAAACCTCTTTGCCTTGCGCTGGAGGTGAGGACGGCGGTGCCATACCTGCTTTGTTTTGCTCTGGTATTATATCAAGTAGATATGGGATTGTCAAGCGCTTTTTTCAATGATGTTGCATCCCGGCGCCGGAGCACCAAAAAGTACCCCAGGCACAGGGTGAGGTTGACCAGGGCCGAGGCGGGAACGGCCAGGCCGATGAGGAACATAGAGGTATCCGGCAGGCGGCTGAGGAAGTAAGACAGGGGGATGCGCACCAAAAAGGCGGCAGCCAGGCCCTGGGCCATGACAAAGCTGGTGCGCTCCCGTCCGTTAAAGTAGCCCAAAAAGCAGAACACCACCGACACCATCAGGTACTCCAGCGAGCTGCCCCGCAGGTAGCCAGCGGCGGCGTCCAGCACCGCCGGGTCATTGTCAAAGGCGGAGGCCAGAATGCGGCCGCAGAAGAAGGTGAGCAGGAACATCACCGCTCCCACGCACAGGGAGATACGGGCGGCCAAAAACAGGGCCCGGTTGGCCCGCTTGGGGTTGCCCGCCCCCATGTTCTGGGCTACAAAGGTGGACAGAGCGGACATGAAGGACATGGGCACCAGGGCCAGGAAGATGAACAGCTTTTCCGCAATGCCCACTCCGGCGGAGGCGATGACCCCCAGGGCGTTGACAATGCTGGTGATGATGAGGAAGGACAGGTTGGTGAGAAAGTCCTGGAGGGCGATGGGGGAGCCCACTTTTAAAATCTCCCCGGCGGCCCGGCCCCCTCTGCGCCAGGGGGCGGGGATGGAGAAGGGGAGGGGATTGCGGCGGATGTAGGCCAGGGAGAAGGCCACGCTGGTGGCCTGGGCGATGATGGTGGCCAGAGCGGCCCCGGCGGCGTGGAGGCGGAACACCCCCACAAAGAGCACATCCAGCACCACATTCACCAGGCAGGCGATGAGGACAAAGAGGAAGGGAGAGCGGGAGTTGCCCACCCCCCGGAAAATGCCGCTGATGCCGTTGTAGGCGGTGATGAACACAATGCCCGCCGAGCAGATGCGGATATAGGCCACCGCCTCACTCATGGCAGCCTCGGGCACGTTCATCAGCCGGGCGGCCTGGGGGGCCAGGAGCAGCATGGCCCCGGTGAGCACCGCCGCCACCAGGGTGAAGAGCCGAATCTGGCTGCACACCACCTGGCCTGCCCGCTGGGGTTCTCTCGAGCCCATGGCCTTGCCCACCAGCACGGTGACGCCCATGGTCAGCCCTGTAATAATGGAGGTGATGGACTGCATCACCTGGCTGCCCGTGGCCACGGCGGACACCGAGGCGGTTGGGGAGAATTTGCCCACCACTGCCAGGTCCACGCCCCCGTAGAAGGCCTGGAGGAGGAGGGAGAGCATCAGGGGCAGGGCAAAGCGGATGAGGGGGGACAGGATGGGCCCCGACAAGAAGGACGATTGAGAAGATGGGGTTTCCATGGATATGACCTCCGGCACAAGTTTTGGGAGCAAGAAAAAACGCCAACAAGCATACACTTGTTGGCGATAATGTATCAAACGAAGTACGGCTCCCGTACCAGCACACTGTACCATACAACTGGGAGAAAGTCAACGGGGAACCGGAAAAATCAGGGCACCAGATGGGTGGGAGACAGGTGGGGGTGGTTGAGGTCAAAGAGGTAGATATCCAGTCGGTGGTCCATGGCATAGTTTAAGGTGTACTGAGTGCCTCCACGGGTGCCGTTGAACACCGCCAGAATGGCGGAGGACTGGTCCACCATGTAGCGGTCCCGGCGGAGCATACAGTGGCGGTCGTAGTGCTCCTGGAGCAGGGTGTGGGAGTCGCACTGGCGCACCAGCTGGGTCCAGCGGCTGCGGTCATCAGAACTCCACTTCTTGGCCTGGCCCGCACAGGGCAGGGCGGCCTCCAGGGTCACATCCGGGTGGGCCTGCCGCAGGGCCAGCACCGCCTCGGCAAAGTAGAAATCCGCCCCCCGGGCCATGCCGCAGAGAAAATGGCGGTATCCCTTCTGATACATCTCCTCCAGCTGGGCGGCCATGTTCTCTTTCAGGGCCACACAGTGGGGGTGGTCCTCCTGGTCGCCCCAGGGCAGCTTTTCCGGGCGGTGCCCGGTGAAACAGCAGGTGTGATGATCCCCCATGGTAGCTCCTCCTAACCGCATGGCACGATACCATTATAATATATTGCTGGCTTCAAGGTGGTTCATTGAATCGTGCCCAACAGAATGCCATCTCCCACTCCGGTGATGGTCACTTGCCGCAGCTGGTTGTGGAGGTTTTCTCCCGCAGCCCGAACGGCCACATAGTTGGGGGCGTGGCCCTGCCACAGTCCCTCCTTCTCCTCCTCAAAGAGGACGGGGAGGGTGGAGCCCATCAGGGCCTGCAAGTACGCTGCCTCCATCTCCCGGGCCACTGCCTGGGCCGCCTGGGCCCGCTGCTCCTGGACGGCATGGGGAATCTGCCCGGCCATGGTGGCGGCAGGGGTGCCGGAGCGGCGGGAGTAGGGGAAGATGTGCATGGAGGAGAAGGCACAGCGGCGGATGAAGTCCAGGGTCTGGGCGAACTCCTCCTCCGTCTCCTGGGGGAAGCCCACAATGAGGTCGGTGGTGATGGCGGGGCGATCAAAGTACTGGTTGAGCCACTGCACCGACTGGAGATAACGGGCGGTGTCATACTTGCGGTTCATCCGCTTCAAGGTCTCGTCACACCCGGACTGCATGGACAGGTGGAAGTGGGGGCACAGGTTGGGCAGCGCCACCGCCCGCTGGCAGAAGTCCTGGGTGATGGTGCGGGGCTCCAGAGAGCCCAGGCGCACCCGCAGCCCTGGCACGGCGTGGCACAGGGCTTCCACCAGGTCGATGAGGATTTGGCCCTCCTTCAAATCCCGGCCCCAGGAGGAAATCTCGATGCCGGTGAGCACGATCTCCCGGTACCCCTGGGCCTCCAACTCCTTGGCCTGCTCCACCGCCTCGGAAAGGGGGAGGGAGCGCACGGGGCCCCGGGCATAGGGGATGATGCAGTAGGTGCAGAAGTTGGTGCACCCGTCCTCCACCTTGAGCATGGCCCGGGTGCGGCCCACCTGGCCCCCGGCGGTGAGCCGCTCAAAGTCCCGGCGGCGCAGGGACTCGTCCACCTGGACGATGGGGGCGGCGTGGTTTTTGAGCTGCCCCTCCAGCAGGTCCAAAAACTCCATGCGCCCGGCGGTGCCGGACACCAGGTCCACCCCCAGGGCGGCCACCGCCTCCGGCTCGGTCTGGGCGTAGCAGCCGCACACCGCCACCACCGCCTGGGGGTTCATCTTTTTGGCCCGGCGGATGACGTTGCGGCACTTCTTGTCACTGACGGCGGTGACGGTACAGGTGTTGATGATGTAGGCGTCGGCCAGGTCCTCAAAGGGGACCAGGGTGTGGCCGCGGCGGAGCAGCTCGCGCTCCATGGCCTGGGTCTCATATTGGTTGACCTTGCAGCCCAAGGTGTAGATGGCAATGTCCATAAGGGCCTCCTGAATGCAGCGTTTTTCTTAATGATACCATTTCCCTAGGGTTTTGTATAGGTTTACATTTCACCAAAAATGTGGTATACTTCCCCTACTTTGTGAAAAGAAGGTGGAAGGATGTCGTCCAGCTTTTTTGCCTATATCTTCCGGATGCGCTACATTGCCCGCTGGGCGCTCATGCGCAACACCCGCACGGAAAACGTGGAGGAGCACTCCTATGAGGTAGCTGTGCTGGCCCACGCTCTGGCAGTGGTGGGGCAGGAGATCTTTCACAAGGATGTCAACCCGGACCGGGTGGCCACGGCGGCGCTGTTCCACGACGCCCCGGAGATCATCACCGGCGATC
Organism: Pseudoflavonifractor sp. SW1122; assembly: GCF_012027765.1. Taxonomy (NCBI): domain Bacteria; kingdom Bacillati; phylum Bacillota; class Clostridia; order Eubacteriales; family Oscillospiraceae; genus Pseudoflavonifractor; species Pseudoflavonifractor sp. SW1122. Next base: position 11,849 of record NZ_SJOS01000062.1, read on the forward strand.
TTCCCACCCCCATCAAATACTTCAATCCCGCCATCAAGTCCGCCTACGACCAGGTGGAGGCGGTGGCCCAGGACAAGCTGCTGGGGATGCTGCCCCCCGAGTTGACAGAGGCTTATGCACCTCTGCTGCGGGTGGAGGACCCAAAGGTGCGATGCTACATCAAGGCCGCCGACAAGCTGGCGGCGTGGCTGAAGTGCCTGGAAGAGCGGAAAGCGGGGAACCGGGAGTTTGTGCAGGCGGAGGAGGAGACCCTCCACGCCCTGAAAGATATGAACATGGACGAAGTGACCTGGTTTTTGGAGCACATGGGGGAGGCTTTCGGCCTGACCCTGGACGAGCTGGGTTAAATTGCGTAGACAGCGGGGGAATACCCCGAAGAATAGGGAGGAATTTTCATGAGAGCCATTATTACGGTAGTCGGCAAGGATCAGGTGGGCATCATCGCCTCTGTGTGCGGCGAAATCAGCCAGCGCAACGTCAACGTGCTGGACATCAGCCAGACCATTTTGCAGGACTATTTCACCATGGTCATGCTGGTGGATGTGTCCAAGTGCACCATTCCCTTTGCCCAGCTGGCTCAGGAGCTGGCCGACAGCGGCAAGGAGCGGAGCCTGGACATTCGGGTGCAGCGGGAAGACATCTTCAACGCCATGCATCGGATTTGAGGTGACGGAACATGCTCAATCAACAGGACATTTTATCCACCATTCACATGATTGACCAGCAGAACCTGGATATCCGCACCATCACCATGGGTATCTCTCTGCTGGACTGCTGCCACTCCGACCCCAAGGTGGCCTGTGAGAAGATCTACGACAAGATCACCACCTCCGCCCAGAACCTGGTGAAGACCGGAGAGGACATTGAGGCGGAGTTTGGCATTCCCATCGTCAACAAGCGTATCTCGGTGACCCCCATCGCCCTGGTGGCAGGGGCTTCGGACACCGATGACTATGTGCCCTTTGCCCAGGCCCTGGACCGGGCGGCCAAGGAGACCGGCGTCAACTTCATCGGCGGCTTTTCCGCTCTGGTGCAGAAGGGCATGACCCGAGGAGACCGCAACCTCATCGCCTCCATTCCCGAGGCTCTGGCGGTCACCGACCTGGTGTGCTCCTCCGTGAACATCGGCTCCACCAAGGCGGGCATCAACATGGACGCCGTGAAGCTCATGGGCGAGACCGTGAAGGCCTGCGCCGCCCGCACCGCCCACCAGGGCGGCTTCGGCTGCGCCAAGCTGGTGGTGTTCTGCAACGCCGTGGAGGACAACCCCTTCATGGCCGGCGCCTTCCACGGCGTGGGCGAGGCCGAGCGGGTCATCAACGTGGGTGTATCCGGCCCCGGCGTGGTGCACCACGCGTTGAAGGCCGTGAAGGGCCAGCCCTTTGACGTGGTGGCGGAGACCATCAAGAAGACCGCCTTCCGGGTCACCCGCATGGGCCAGCTGGTGGCCCAGGAGGCCAGCAGCCGTCTGGGCGTGCCCTTTGGCATCGTGGACCTGTCTCTGGCTCCCACCCCTGCCATCGGAGACAGCGTGGCCCGCATCCTGGAGGAGATGGGCCTGGAGGTGTGCGGCACCCACGGCACCACCGCCGCTCTGGCCCTCCTCAACGACGCCGTGAAGAAGGGCGGCGTGATGGCCTCCTCCTCGGTGGGCGGCCTGTCCGGCGCTTTTATCCCGGTCAGTGAGGACGAGGGCATGATTGCCGCCGCCCGCTCTGGGGCCCTGACCCTGGAGAAGCTGGAGGCTATGACCTGTGTGTGCTCCGTGGGCCTGGACATGATCGCCGTGCCCGGGGACACCACCGCCGCCACCATCTCCGCCATCATCGCCGACGAGGCGGCCATCGGTATGATCAACCAGAAGACCACCGCCGTGCGTATCATCCCCGCCCCCGGCATGAAGGTGGGGGACACCGTGGAATTTGGCGGCCTGCTGGGCTCCGCCCCGGTGATGCCCTGCCACACCGGCTCGGCGGAGGAGTTTGTGGCCCGTGGCGGCCGCATTCCCGCCCCCATGCACAGCCTGAAAAACTAATACATCTGCCCCGGCGCGATTGCGCCGGGGCGTTTTCTGTCTTGTGGAGAGAGGGAGGATGGGTGTATCATAAACGAGAGAGGAGGGACAGCCCGTGAAGAGGAACATACAGCAGCGGTGGAAGAAATTTCGCGCCAAACGCCTGCCGGTGATGCGTACCCGGTGGCTGTCCGCCCTGCCCATCATTGTGGTGTCTCTCATCTTGCTGCTGGGAATGTGGGGCGTGTTCGGGGTGCGGTATGCCACCATGGCCAACCGCTTCTTGCTGCCCAACACCGCCGGGCGGGAATTCAAGCAGAGCGTGAAGGAGCTGTTTGAGTTGGACCGCAGCTTTTTGCAGCAGGTGCGGGCCCTGTGTCAGGCGGGGACCCAGGATGGCAGCCAGATGTCCGACCGCCTGGTGCGCATCCACCTGTTGGAGAGCCAGATTCAGGCCCACTTGAAGGGGATGAGCAGCGCAGAGCAGACCTATTATCGGCAGCTGCTCCCCATCAACCGGAAGCTGGTGAGCGAATTGGAGCAGATCAACGCCTATCTGCGCTCCCGGCCCCAGCTGTTGGGCACCGCCTACAGCCAGGTGGCGGTGGAGGTGCTGGACAACCTGGAGGACGCCATTTTGCGGGTCCAGCGCAGCTACACCGCCCGGGAGCTGGAGCCCTTCTTGCAGACGGACGCCTCCTTCCGCACCTTCGGCCGTTTGCAGGACAGTCTGTACTTCAACACCCTGGCGGTGAACTGTATGCAGACCTTACAGGAGATGCACGAGTTGGCCGATCAGCCTCCAACCTAAGAGATAAGCCCCTCTCGGCATCGCCGAGAGGGGCTTATG
>NZ_SJOS01000063.1:0-14167 GCF_012027765.1 Pseudoflavonifractor sp. SW1122
CATGGCCCGGACGGAACATCCGTCCGGGCCATAGTTGAGGTGCATTACTTCACTTCGGCGGTGGGAGCGGGGGAGGGGGCTGCGCCCTCCACCAGCAGCAGGTCCACCACGTCCTTGGTCCAAGCGCCGTCGCCCAGGTGGGTGATGGTGCCGGACAGGGGATCGACCATGTACAGGGTCTGCTCACCGGTGCCGTAGTAGGTGTCCACGGTCATGATAAACAGGCGCTGATAGGTCTGGCTGTACACCATGGAGAAGGTGTCCGCATCGGCGCTCATGGACTGCTGGGCCCAGAGCACGCTGGTGACGGTGGTGCCGTCCAGGGTGGACAGGTAGATGTAGTCCATGAAGGCGTCGTACACGTAGAAGGTGTCAGCACTGTTGAAGGCGATGCTCACGGGCGTGTCGATGTCCCGGGACACGGGGTAGGCCTGGCCCAGGGTGGCATCTTCGGTGCTCAGCTCCTGGACGGTGTAGGTGGTCTCCATGGTCTCTGCATTCACAGAGGTGGTGAGCACATACAGGGTGTCGTTGTAGCTGTTGTAGGCCAGATCCAGGATGTCGGCATCCTGGGTGTCCACGGTGCCCAGGGTCTCAGACCAGCTCAGGTCCAGGGCCAGCTTGTACAGGGTATTGTTCTCATCCAGAGCGTACACATAGCCGTCGTCGGAGTTGTACACCGCCTGGGCGATGGTGAAGCCCAGAGTGTCGGACACGGCCTCCTCCAGGGTCTCGGAGGGGTCCAGCAGCTTGGTGGTCTCCCAACCGGACTGGTTGAAGGCGTACATCTGGACGGTGTCGTCCACCACGGACACGGAGCAGGTGACGGACAGGTCACCGGCGGAGACGGTGATCTGAGCCACGCCCAGGCCTACGGCGGTGATGTTGCCCTCACGGTCCACGGTGGCCACAGCCTCGTTGTCGGAGGTGAAGGTGACCTCGCTCACACCCTCCAGCTGGCTGACGCTCACAGGCAGCACCAGAGCGGAGAGCTGGGCGGTCTCACCCTTGTTCAGCAGCAGGGAGGTGGGATTGACCACCAGACTGTCGGCCTTCACGGTGTCGGGCACCTGGGGCTCGTTGTCCGTGGGGAAGTACAGGCCGGAGAGCATGCATCCGGTGTCGCCCACCTTCACCACAGAGGCGTCGGTGGTGTCCACCACATACACAGCGGTATCCCGGTTCTGGATGCCAGCCCACGGGTCAGAGTACACGTTGGAGTAGGCCCAGTACAGGCAGTCGGTGTCGAAGTCGAAGGCCAGGGACTGGTAGCCGCAGGGGTCCACACCGGTGTCACCGATGACGGTGATCTCGCCGGTGCGCTTGTCCATGGTGCACAGGTTGCCGTCAAAGTCCACGGCGTAGAGGGTGCCGTTCTCGTCGGCAGCCAGGCCTACCACGTAGCGGTCCAGAGCGGCCACAGCATACAGCTGGCCGGTGGTGGTGTCCATGGTGTACAGGGTGGAGTTGCCGGTGGAGTTCTTGGCGTTGCCCACCACGTACAAAGCGCCGTCGGTGTAGTCGAAGGTCATGTCACACAGGTTGGTGAAGTAGTCGTATCCGGTGACATCCATCTCCATCTTGCCGGTCTTGGCGTCGATGACGAAGAAGTGCATGCCGTCGGTCTGGTAGTCCTCTGCCTGGGGGTTCTCGCCGTAGGCGTACACCTTGCCGTTGTAGTAGGTGGCGGCGTACACGTCGTAGTCAGAGGCATACAGGGCGTCAGCGTCGCCGGGGTTGTGCAGGTCATAGTCCATCTCGCTCAGCCAGAAGCCCATGGCCATGGTGGTCAGGTCCTGGAGCACGAAGCCGCGCATCTCGCCGGAGCTGACCAGCACGTTGATGGTCACCTCTACGGTGAACTCACCCAGGGTGCCGGTGGCGGTGGTGGTGCCTTGCTTCAGGCCGGTGACCATGCCGTTTTCAATGGTGGCCACGGTCTCATCGGCCACGGTCCACTGGACGTTCCGGTTGGTGGCGTTGGAGGGCTCCACCTTCACGGGCATGGCGTTGGAGGCACCTTCCAGGATGTTGATGCTGTCACTGGTGGTGGTGACGCTGGTCACAGGCACCTCGGGGGTCTCGGGGGCGTTCTCAGGCACAATGTGCAGGCCCACGATCTGGCTGCCCGCGTCCACAGCGCCCAGGTCCAGGGCGGCGGCGGTGTTCAGGTCGATGTACATCAGGTCGAACTGGGTGGCGGTCATAGCGGACCAGTACAGCTCGCCAGTGTCATGGTCAAAGGCCATGGACTGGTTGTAAGCGGCGGGGTAGCAGCCGGTCAGGCCCAGGTTCTCGGTGGTCTGGGTGTCCACGTCATAGGTGCACAGGAAGCCGTAGCCCTGGGTGACGAAGTACACCAGGCCGTCGTTGTCCACGGCGAAGGCGCAGGCGGGCTCGTTGTAGGAGTCCACCAGGGTGCCCACCTTGGTGACCTGGCCGTCCATGGTGTCCACGGTCACCAGGTCGGTGGCGCCGGAGTTGGCGTCCTGAGCCAGGCCGTACAGGTAGCCGGTGGAGTAGTCATAGGACAGGTCCTTCATGGAGTAAGAGGTGGTCTTGGAGGCAACCTTCTGGTAGCTGTAGTCGGTGGGGTCCACGGTGTAGAAGTTGCCCTGCTCGTCGTAGGCGTAGAGGGTGCCGCCGACGTACTCGGCGCACATGTATTCCAGAGCCTGGGTCTCGTTGAGGGTCTGGTAGTCAGCGGGGTTGCTGGCGTTGAAGGTGGTCCACTGGGAGGCCAGGCCGTCGTCGCCCATGCTGGCGATGACAAAGCCGTTGATCTGGCTGTCGGGGGCCACCACGTTGATGGTAGCGGTGCCGGTGACTTCGGTGAGGGTGTCGGTGACGGTGATGGTGGCAGTGCCCACGCCGGTGGCGGTGACAGTGCCCTCATTGACCACGGCCACATTGGCATCGCTGGTGGACCAGGTCAGCTGGGTGTCGCAGTACCAGGGGTCGGGGGTGACAGCCAGGGTGACGGAGTTGCCCTCCAGCAAAGCCACCTCATTGGGGGACACCTTCAGGGCCTGGAGGTCGGTGTCGGGCCACTCCAGCTGGTTGGTGTCCAAAAACAGCAGGCCAACCACCTCGGCGTTGCCGGCCATGGCGCCGCAGTTGTCCATGGTCCAGGTGCCGGACTCATCCTGGCTCAGAGCGTACAGCTGGCCATAGGAGCCGAAGTTGGGCATGTTGTACTGGGCCCAGTAGATGGTGCCGTCCTTCCAGGTCATGGACTGACCGTAGTAGGAGCCGGGCATGTCGCTGCCCTCGCCGCCCATGAGGGTCTCGCCCCACACGCCGGAGGCGGTGTCAATGGTGCGCAGCTCGGCGGGCTGGCTGCCGTAGCTGGGGCCATAGATGCCGTACAGGGTGCCCTGGTCGTCACAGGTGATGGCGGTGGCAGAGGCCAGGTTGTTGTCGGCGTTGACGTACTCCAGCTGGCCGGAAATCATGCCGATGGTCACCAGCTGGGGACGGGTGTCGCTGGTCAGGCCGTACAGGGTCTGGGTAGAGGCGTCATAGGCCAGGTCCCGGATGCCCACGCTGAGATCGGTGATCTCGGTGCGCTCATCCCAGTAGCCGGGCTGGATGACCACCAGCTTGTTGTTGGCGTCCACGGCCAGGATGTAGCCGCCCACCTGCTCAGCGGCGGTGAGGGCGTAGTCCATGTAGTACTCGCTGGAGCAGGCGGTGGCGGTCACGGTCTCGCCGCTCAGGTCCATGCCAATCCAGCCGTACAGGGAGTCGTCGCTGATTTCGTTGTCCGCCACCCGGTAGCCATACAGCAGGGTGTCGTCCAGGGCAATGTCGTTGCCGGGCACCTTGATGGAGTAGTAGGACTCGTTCAAGGCGTAGTCGCCCAGCACCAGGGTGAAGTGGTCGCCCATGCCGGTGACATCGTAGGTCTGCTTCCACACCCGGTTGCCGTTTTCGTCCACGGTGGCCTGGGCGTCATCGGCGGCGTACTGGGCGTAGATGTTGGTCACGTTGCTGTTGCAGAAGTTGATGCCGGCCACAGACAGGTTGTCGGAGAAGGTCAGGGTCAGCAGGCTCTTGCCGTCCTCCTGGGTCAGCTCGGTGCCCAGCAGTTCAGGGGCGGTGGTGTCCACGGTGAAGCTCACGGACTTCTCCTCCACGGGGGAGTTGGGGTAGTCCAGGGTGGCGGAGATGGTGAGGGTCACGTTGGTGTTGTTGGGCAGGGTGTTGCCCTCAGCGTCGGTGAGCTTATAGGGAGTGCCGTACCAGGAATAGACATAGGGCACGCACATGTCGTAGCCGGCCACGTAGTTGCTCTTCTGCACGTGGTCAACAGTCTGGCTGAAATACTCCTCACCGGTGTTGGTATCGGTGTAGGTGAAGGTGAGGGTGGCGGCGTTACGCAGCAGGGAGATGTACATATCGTCCACATAGTCGCCGTTGCCGTCGCCGTTGGGAGACAGGGAGACGTGGCTGAGATCAAAGGTCTCCTCCACATAGGGGTTCAGGCCGGGCACCCAGCCGGAGGTCTGGCCGCCGATGTTGGTCCACAGCGCGCTGATGTACTGGCTGTAGTCCATAATGCTGTCGTCGCCCCAGTAGAAGCCGTGGGTGTCGGGGCTGTCGTTGTCGCCGTCAAAGATGGGGGCGTCGGTCCAGTCGCCGTAGAAGCCCAGGTAGGGCAGGGACAGGTCGGTGCCATTGGCATTGAGAGCCGTGAGGAAGGTGAAGCCCTCCACATAGCCGCCGTTGGGGTAGTTGTCGGCGAAGTAGGTGCGGTCGGAGTCGGCCAGGGTCACGTTGACGTTGACGGTCTCGGTGGCGCCGGGGGCCACGGCCATCACCTGGGCGGCCAGGTCGGTGTCGGAGTCCAGACCCACCAGGGCGTTGAGGTAGGACTGCACGTCGGCGTCGTTTACCACGTCATCGCCGTTGGTGTTGTAACGGAACTCCACGTCGGTCCAGTTCTCGTCCATGGCGGCACCCGCCACAGCGGAGCGGTAGATCCAGTAGGCGTCGTGGGAGTCGCACACGCCGCTGTCGGTGACGTCAAACTTGGGGGCCATGGCGGAGGTGGACTCGCCGGTGGAGGCGGCCAGAGCCATGGGGGAGTGGGACATGAACAGATAGCCCTGATCGGCGTAGTCGGTGTTCACACCCTCGGTCTGGGCCACGGTGTTCAGGTCATAGAACAGGGTGGCGTCCCCGAAGTTGGTGACGTTGAAGGAGTAGTTGTAGCTGCCGGTCTGGTCGGGATCGTCGTACAGCTCCGCCTTGGGCACGTCGCAGCCGTCCACGGTGAGGTAGGCCTGGGTGGTCACAGCGCCGTAGGCGTCTGCCAGACCAGAGCCCTGGCTGCGGGGAGAGTAGTACAGGCCCTCCTGATTCTGGTACACCAGGGGCTTGGAGGTGCTCATGAGCAGGGCACGCACCAGGGAGTTGGTGTCAGCCCCGTCGGCCTTGCCCAGGCCGTCCTCAGACATCACATACTCCTTGACCAGAGCGGAGATACCGGACAGGTTGGGGGCGGCCATGGAGGTGCCGCTCATCAGGCCGTAGGTGCCGTCGTCCATGGTGGAGTAGATGTTGCCGCCGGGGGTGGTGATGTCAGGCTCCAGGGTCAGGGAGGGGGTGACGCCCCAGGAGGAGAAGTCGCTCATCTGGTAGGCGGTGTCGCTGGCGATGAGGGTTTGGTCCGCGCCCACGGTGAGGGTCAGGTCGGGGTTCTCCTCCAGAGCGGAGAGGATGTAGGCGCCGTCTGCCATGGTGATGGAGGCACAGGGCATGGTGACGGGGCTGTCCGTCATGTCCATGATGATGGTGCCGCTCTCATTGTTGTACACCAGGCAGGCCACAGCCCCAGCGTCCTGGGCGTTCTGGCACTTCTCGGTGAAGGCGATGACGCCGCGCTGCACCAGAGCGATCTTGCCGGACACGTCCACGGAGGCGAAGTCCTCCACGGTGCCGGTGCCGGGCACAGCCACCACCTCATAGGGGGTGTCGGCCAGGGTGTTCAGGGGGGCGTTGACGCCGCTGCCACCGTTCTGATAGGCGATCTTGTAGTTGTCGCCCACGGTGATGTAGTCGGACATGTAGTAGGCGTTCTCCACGCTGGCCACGGACATGGCGTTGGCGTAGGCACCGGGAGTACCCAGCACGCCGTTGTCCGGGTTGGAGGTGAGGTTGGCGTTGGTGCCCCAGGCGTTGCCCTGGCCCATGGTGTCGGAGTTACCGGCGGAGATGCACAGCACGGTGCCGGTCTCGGCCACCCGGTCAAACACCTCATCCACCCAGTCCACGTCGGTGGTGAAGCCTGAGTCAGAGCCCAAGCTCATGTTGATCACATCGGCGCCCAGCATCATGGCGTCTTCCATGCCGGCCACCCAGTCCTCGGTGTAGGCGCCGCCGTTGGCGCCGAACACCTTCATCACCATCAGCTGGGCGTTGGGGGCCACACCCACCACTTCGGACTCGTCCACCTTGTTGGCGGCGGCGATGCCGGCCACGTGGGTGCCGTGGTCGCCCTCGGTGTCGTTGTCATGGGTGATGTCCAGGCTGTTGTCCACGTAGTTGAAGCCGTAGGCAACCTTGGTGTTGTAGTACAGATCGGCGCTGGTCAGGCCACTGTAGCGCTCATAGGCGTTGAGGCTGGTGAGCACGCCGTCAATGTCGGCCTGGGTCAGGCTGGTGTCCGTGAGCACTTCGTCGGGGAGAGCGGCGAAGTTCTGGTGATCGGTGTCCAGTCCGGTGTCGATGATGGCAATTTTCATGCCCTCACCCTTGTAACCCTGGGCCCAGGTGTCCTCACGGCCAATCATCTGGCCGTCGGAGATGGTCCGGGGATAGACAATGTTGGAAGAAGTGGTCTCGTCGGTGGAGCAGGGCTCGTACACGGTCTGCATGACCACCTGGTCCACGCCGTCCACGGACTCAATGTCGGACAGCTTGCCATAGGGCACGGTGGCAGCCACGCCGTTGACCAGCCAGCTGTACTGGTAGGACACGGTGAGGTCGTCCCCGTCCAGAGCGGTCTCCTCGATGTCGGCGATGACCTTATCCTGGGCGGCCTTGATCTCTTCCATCTGGGCTGCGGTGTCGTTGGAGTACACAGCGGCGCTGTTGGCGGAGACCACGGAGTCGCCGTCCATGACAATGATGACCCGCACATCCTCGTCAGGAGAGATGGTGTCGTCCAGGTTGTCCTGGGTCACGGCGTCGTCCCGGGTCAGGTCCAGGTCGTAGTCGGAGCCGTCCAGCTGCTCCACTTCCACACCGTTGGTCTGGGAGGTGGAAGTCTCGTTGGAGTCCGCGCTGGCGGCAAAGGCGAAGGGGGCATTGCCCACGGTGACAGAAAGGGCCAGGCTCCCGGAGAGAACCAGGGCCAACAAACGGTTCAGTTTCATTTTGCAGCCCTCCTCTTAGCGTAGATGCCGAAGCCGGCCAGGACGGCCACACACACGGCAACCAGGGCCACATACAGGGTCAGGTTGGCGGTGTCGCCGGTCTCGGGGCGCTCGGTGTTGTCCCCGTCGTCACCACCCTCGGGGGTGTTGGTGGGGTTGGCGCTGGGGGCGGGCTCGGTGGGCTCCTGGCCCACGGCCACGGCCTCACCCTGGGCGTCGTTGGCGGTGCCGGAGACAGTCAGGTCGTCCGCGGCCACGTCGGTGCCCTGGAAGTTCACCTGGAACAGGGCGGTGAGGTCCTCCTGGGCCTGATAAGTATCCGGGGCCACCCAAGAGATCTTGAGCACGCCCTGGTCAGCCTGGGTGTCATTGACGGCGTACATGGCCACGTACTGGGAGTACTGGTCGTTGTCGCCCTCAAAGTCACAGCCCACATAGGTCAGCTTGTCTGCGTCGAAGGTCACGTCGATGACGCCGTCGGTGACCACAGCGTTGGTCTCGATCACGGCGGCGACTTCGCCGGACGTCTCGTCCACATCGGCCCACAGCGCGTCGCCGCTGGCGGCAGAGGCCTGGCCCGCCAACACAGCGCAGCTCAAGGCGGCCGTCAGCATCAGGCTGAGTGCTTTGTTGATGCGTTTCATTGGTATCCTCCTTATGTATATTTTTGTATCACAAGGTCTGCACGAAACCGGGCCAGGGCGTCTATCCTCTCTCTTCTCCCTGAGGGTATATGCCCAGGCTCTGTCTGGCGTTCCTTGGTACAAACAAAATAGAACTCCCGCCGATGGTCAGTACTGCACTGCGTCAGAGGACAGGGCGGGGTTGGACACCGTCCAGGTGCCTTCGATGCCAGCGTCTACCTCGGCCCACAGCAGCCAGGTGGCCATGTCGGCGGTGCCCGCCTGATCGTCCCCGGGGGCGCTGTGGTAGAGCACCACCTGGTTTCCGGTGTCAGTTTGGCGGATGGAGTCGATTTCCACGTCCACGGAGCCGGAGGACACCGACTCGGTGACCACCACCAAGGCGTGGTCCTGGAAGTAGTCCTCGTCGTATTCCTTCAGCTCCTCATAGGCGGGCAGCTGATCCACGGAAGTGATGTAGTGCACCGAGCTCTCATTGCCATTGTAGGTGATGCGCAGCTTGCCCCGGGCCTCCTCGTCCACGGCGTCGCCGGGTATGGGGGCGAAGTCGTCGCCGCCAATGACGTTGCCCACCCCAGGGGTGCTGGTGGGCTGGCTGGAGGTGTTGGCGGAATCGGACACCGCCGTGCCGGGGGATGTGGTCTGGCTGGGCTGGGAACAGCCGGAGAGCAGCAGGCAGAGCACACACCCTGCGCTGAGTAGAGATTTCAAAGGAATCATGGTAGCCTCCTGTGGGAAATATTCTGTATATTCATTAATTTATGCATATGTATTCATTGGGTTAATCTTTAATCTATCACTGGGACCTACCCCTGTCAATCGTGTTCTGACAATTCATGGCCAATTCTTACAATTTTGTCCATTGTGCGCATAAAGTGTGGAGGATGACCAAAGAAAAAGGTCCATCGGAAACTTTCCGATGGACCTTGCAAGATAAAAATTTAGTATTTTATCACTTTATCAAAAAGAAGAAGGGCGATATGCCAGGATATGGGGGGAAGTGGGTATTTGGGCAAAAATACTATAGGAATGAATTTTTACAAAAAGGATGACTTAATCGTCTATGTGACGCCTGAAACTTTGAAAGAGCTGTTTGTCGCAGCCTCTTTTATTTGGGTGCTTATCAGCATGTTTTGCTTCGATTCATGGGCCAAAACGGCAGCAGTCCCACACATACCCCGATCAAAGCCGGAACCACCCAGCCCAGCCCCAGGGTGTACAGGGGCAGAAATAGCCACACTTTCCAGGGCGTGCTGCAATTCCAGCTGCCATCTGCTCCACAAAGGTATAACACACTAGACTTTCCGAGGGAAAGTCGTGTGCCACGAAACCGCCGGTTTCTTTGGATTCTTCCGGTCAAAGGGGAACTCTATCCCCTCTGAACACTCCAGTCAAAGGGAAACGCTGTTCCCCTTTGGAATCCCCTTGCTAACAGGGAATGTAAATATTGCCCCCTGCTTGATGACAGCATTAAAAGATAAGAATGCTCATTTTTCTTAAAACTTACAAATAGGTGCAAAACTACAATCAATATGTATTTATAGCCTCTATAATTTCTTCATAATCACACAAACCGTTTCCCACATAACGCCAAGTTTCGCTATCATATTCTGCACCATCAAACGGAGTAATAGCTTGTTGAGCATTATATACTTCGTTATGTAAATCAAAATTAAGAAATAATGCAGAATCAACTTTTACATATACATCATAACTAAAGAAACAGTTCTTCCGACTTAATATATTTTCAACTTCTCTTACCAGTTCTTGCATCTCTTCTATGTCACTTTTCATAATCGACTATCCTTAAAATGATGAGCGAATATTTCAAATGTTACCATTCAAAATATTCATCGCTGTAACCACTGTATAAACGCACGAATTCATCTGCAAGTTTTTTCACAAACCCCTGTCTAACGCTATTGCTAAGGTTATTCCCCTTTAATCATACTTTTGTAATATGAAATCCAAAATTCATACAAATCTATCATACTACTTATCTCTTTCGAATAATTTTCAATTGTATATGATTCCTTTGCTGCAGGACATTCTTTCAATACGCAAAGACCTACAAAAGCATCCAAATAGAGTGGATAACACTTGCATATGGTAGGCTTTAAGTCATTCATAGCGCACTTTCCAGATATATATGCACTACAAACACCTTGTTCGTCTGTCTTAACTCTGTAAATTCCATCTGTTCCAATAAAGATATATTTCTCAAAAGAACTTTTTTTGAGCTTTGCGACATCCAAATCTGTTAAAATAATATCTATAAAGGACCGACCATCCACTGATAACAATCTATCAGAAGATCCTTCATAAGCACCACAACAACTGTCTGGGCATTTTACACCCAGACAATTAAATTTATTTTTCATATTCCCTCCTACCACATGGCTAATGCAGCTATTGCAGTTGAAAATATTCCATCCGTAACATTAGCTTCTATAGATTCAATCTTTACCTCTTGTATTTTAGATCCTCTTAATTCCATAGATTTTTGTATCATTTCTTTAACTCGCTGAACAGCTACCTCCTTACAATCCATACAAGAATATTCCATTATAACTCCCACCTCATCAGGCTGTTGAGGCAATCCAACTCCAACAGCAGCCGCTATTTTTCCCGATTTAGAAGAGCTAATTGAGGCGTATGCAGTAAATAGAATAGATCCTTGCCTTGCTGTAACCGTAGTTTCTTCTTTACACATTGAAGGCAATATACTACTTACTTTAACTAGATTATAATTTGCTATTCTAGATGCATATAAGGCTTTATCAAAAGAAACCAGTTGAAATTTATCATTTCCAATTCCTGATACCAATATGTAACTGGATGGACAATACATAATTACACCTCCCTACAAAATTGGTTGATCAGGGACAAAACTCATAAGATAATCTGTACTATCTACACCGCATGTATTGCAACTCAAAGAACATCCTCCACCGCAAGCTTCAAGCAATTTACATTTTTTACATAAATCAGGTAAATGCTTTTTCTCTCTAAAATCATTTAAAATCGGGGACTCTCTCCAAATTTCCTCTATAGATTTTTCAAAAATATTTCCTAACAAATACCTTGGATCAGCACCACAACGTGTCAAATCTCCTTTTCCATTCAAAGCTGCTTTTGTATACCCCCATTCGCATGGATGCATATACTTCCTATATCGTTCGTCCATAGCACAAAGTGGAAATGGATCTTCAACAGAAATTTTTATCCCTAATTCATTATGGACTTTATCAACATTTTCTAAAGCTTTTTTTAGATTCTCTTTTGAAAGCATATAATGTGTAGTATCTTCTGCCCTACCAAACGGAATTATTCGTTGCAGAATAAGATAGCCCACTCTTATTTTTTCTTTCACTAATAAATTTTTTACCATCTCATAAATGATATCTGAAGTGTCAGGAATAATGTTAATTGCTATTCCAATGGTAACATCATATTTTGATAACACTCTCAAGTTATTCATCAATAAATTGTATGCCCCATCCTTATTTGAAAAGGTATCATGCTCAATTGCATTACGACCATGAATGGTTGTTTCATAAACATCGATATATTTTACTACTTCGCTAAAATCTTCATGGAACTCCATAGTATTAGACATTACTCCTGTTGCAATTCCATTTTCAGATAAATTTTTAGCAATATCAACTATATATGGATGCAACACTGGATCTCCACCTAATAGACTTACCCGCTCAATTTTAGCTTTAGCAAGTTCTTTTATAATTTTATAAATTATATTAATATCCGCATGAGTATATTGCACATCATTAGCACATGCATAACAACATGGACAATGGCTTGTACACATATCTGTAATGTGCAAAATAACACTTGATAACTTCCATTCCTTCATCACAATCCCCTGCTCCATAAATCAATCATAAAAGAGTATTTCTCAACTTTTCTGCTGCTTTGTAACACTTTTCCAAATATGAAGAATTTGTAATATCATTTTCTGCCAGACATCCATATGCTTTTACCTCATCAATCACATCAATTCCAGCATTTTCACAGAAAAACTCCATAGATTTTAATCCTAAATCAATGCTAAAGGCATCTTCGCTTTCTTTCTCACTTTGTCCCACAGTCAGCAGTATACATTTTTTTCCATTTAAAGTTCCTACGGTTGCAAAAGGATTCAGCCTATCAAAAAATGTTTTCATTTCTCCAGACAAAAGGCTCCATCTAACTGGAGTAGCAAAAATGTAAGCGTCTGCTTCTGCAATTTTATCCATTAATTTTGATAAGTCATCATCAATATTACATTTTTGAGTTTCATCACAATAAAGGCAGCCTGTACAAAAATCAATTTGAATTTTCCCCAAATCAATAATGTCAATTTCCTCTGGTAAGAACTTTGAACAAGACGCCTGTACCATCTTTAATGTGTTACCTCTACGAATACTACCTACTACAGCTACAACTTTCATCTTAATTCCTCCATTTCCTTATTAATAAATTGAACCACTTCATGGTTTACTTGGAATCCCATATCTGAATAAAATTTCATTAAAGACTGCCCACTTTTCGTCCACAAAAAAACTTCTGTAACGCCCATTTCTTGCGCCGCTATTTTTACACCATTAATTAATTTTTCCCCAACACCCATTTTTTGATATCTAGGAAGTACGAATATTTCTTTCACCTCCATTTGCTTTCCAATGTGCCAGGTCAATATCTCACAAATTATACAACCAATAATATCTCCATTTGTTATAGCAACATAACCAATATACTGAGGTGATGAAAGCATCTCAAATATCCGTTGTTGTGCCATATCATAAGTCCATGACTCATTCCATATACCTGTTTCATATGCTGCCACATAGATTTTAGATACTTCCTGAATATCATTTTGCGTTAATTTTCTTAAATCAAACTCCATGTAAATTCTCCATATTTTAAAACGAATTTAAGCGTTCAGCTAATTTTCCAATTACTGCATCGACAAAATCGTTGTTCATTAAAGCTGCAAAACTCTCCGTAGTTCCCTGGATAGGTAAGCCAATATAGCCTTTTTTCCCATCCGTAATAGACTTCATAGGTTCATAAATTGCAAAATCCACATGCGGTACTAAAAAGAAGAAATCATCTGACAAATAATAAACTTCTAGATTTTTACTATTTCCACAACTGTTTTTAAAAATTTGGACGCGAACTTTATTGATTTCTGTATCTGGCACAAAATATTTATATTTAGTCCCCTTTTTTAAATTTTCCTTTATTACACCAGCATAAATCCCACTATTTATTTCCGTTAGTAAGTCTGGTGAAATAAGCCATATTTCCTCAAACGGATATGTTTTTTCCATTAAAGCCAGTTGTTCTTCTTTGCATATTCCATTCATAATTTTACTATCAGCAATTTTTTGTTGTATCATTTTTATTTGCAGATCTATTTGTGCTTCTATATTTTTTTCCCCAATACTGGAAATAAATATAGTGCCACAATATATTGAAATGGGAATAATTACAAGAATAGCAATTAAAAAGAATAAAACAGGAAACAATCCAACTTTTTTTTCGAAATAGCTTACTCCCATAGAACCCACAACAGACATAGCTGGTAATAAAATGGTAAACCAAATTGTTTCCCATCCATTTGAGGTCTTTTCCACGCAAATTCCTCCTAAGCTCGCTCAAATTTCTTCTCTTGAATATATTCTAAAAGTTTTGATGCAATTGCATCAATTAATGAGTCTTCGACTTTAGCCGCATATAGCACTTCACAATCAGGTAAATCAAGACCTATATATCCCCTTCGCCCTGTAGCGGAAGTTTTATAAGGGTCATAAATAGTGAAATCGAGTTTTGAAACCAGGAAGAAAAAATCATCTGTTAATAGATAGTACTCTATATTCCCCGAGTCTCCATTTCTTCGTTTAAGTTGCTCTAATCTTATGGTTGTTAGATTGTTTTTTGTCACAAATACTTTATATTTTATTCCGCGTTGAAGATTATAAGGCACGACTTCAGCATATAACCCACCATCTATTTCAGTTTCCAAATCATTTGATACAACCCAGATTTCTTCACATGAACATTTTTTTTCAAATTCAGACAACTTTACGTCTGAAATTATAGATTCTTCAAATAAATATTCATAATTGCAAGTTTCCT
>NZ_SJOS01000064.1:0-13863 GCF_012027765.1 Pseudoflavonifractor sp. SW1122
CATCCACATGGACCTGGGTCCATGTGGATGTTTTTTCTGTTCTCTCAGGCGAAGGGGTTCTCATCGGGATAGGGCAGGCTCTTGGGTTGGTTGTAGGCGATATCCCCCACACCCAGGTACTTGAACACCTCGTACAGGGCCTTGCCGTGGTGGCCGAAGGCCACAGCCCCGTGGTGGGGATAGCGCTTGGCCAGCAGCACATGGCGGTAGAAGCGGTCCATCTCCGGGATGGCAAAGGCGCCGATGGAGCCGAAACTCTGGCAGTCCACATCCATCACCTGGCCCTGGGCGATGTAGGCCCGCAGCTGGGTGTCGGCGGTGCTCTGGAGGCGGAAGAAGGTGATGTCTCCGGCCTTGATGTTGCCCTCCATGGTGCCACGGGTGATGTCCGGCTCGGCCAGCTCGGGCTCCAGGTCCCGCTTCATGATGAGCTGATAGCCCATGTGGGGATTTTTCAGCAGGGAACAGCTGGTGTTGCCGCAGTGGAAGCCCATGAAGGTCTCGTTCAGGCGCACGTCGTACTTGCCCCGCACGCACTGGTCGTACATGGACTGGGGCACGGTGTTGTTGATGTCCAGCAGGGTGGTGGGCCCACCGGAGACGCACACCCCGATGTACTCGGACAGGGCCCCGTAGATATCCACCTCGCAGGCCACGGGGATGCCCCGGGCGGCCAGACGGCTGTTGACGTAGCAGGGCACGAACTTGAACTCGGTCTGGAAGGCGGGCCAGCACTTGTTGGCAAAGGCCACATACTGGCGAGTCCCCTTGTGGTCCCGGGCCCAGTCCTCCAGGGTCAGCTCATACTGGGCCAGACGGGGCAGAATGCCGGCGTAGGGGTTGTGGTCCCCCAGCTCCGCCTCCATCTCCGCCATCTTTTCGGGGATGCGGGGGTCGTCAGCGTGCTTGTTATAGGCCACCAACAGGTCCAGCTCGGAGTTCTCCTCCACCGCCACGCCCAGGTCGTACAGGGCCTTGATGGGGGCGTTGCAGGCCAGGAAATCATCGGGACGGGGGCCAAAGGTGATGACTTTCAGACCCTTGAGGCCCAGAATGGCCCGGGCGATGGGGACAAACTCCTCCATGGCGTGGGCCAGGTCCTGGGCGGTGCCCACGGGGTACTCGGGGATGTAGGCCCGCAGGCCCCGCAGCCCCAGGTTATAGGAGCAGTTGAGCATGCCGCAGTAGGCGTCGCCACGGCCATCGTGGAGGTCGCCGTCTCCCTCGGCGGCGGCCACGTACATCACAGGGCCGTCAAACCACTCGCCGATGAGGGTCTCCGGGGTCTCGGGGCCGAAGTTGCCCAAAAACACCACCAGAGCGTTGACCCCGGCCCCCTTCACGTCGTCCACGGCGGCCCGGGCGTCCAGCTCGGTCTCCACAGTGACGGGGCACTCATACACGCCCTCCCCATAGGCGGCCACCAGGGCGGCCCGGCGGCGCTCCGAGAGAGCGGCGGGGAAACAGGAGCGGGACACGGCGATTAAGCCCAGCTTTACCTCAGGAATATTGTCAAACATGATAAAAACCCTCCTTACAGGTTCAAAATATACTCTTAGTCTTGGGCCAGGGTGGCAAACAGCCCCCGGCAGGCGGGATAGATCTGGCGGAATTTCTGATATTTGGCCTCATACCGGGCCACCAGCTCCGGCTGGGGCTCCACGGTGTTCTTCACCTGCACCAGGGCCTGGGCGGCCTGCTGGACCCTGTCAAAGGCTCCGCAGCACACCATGGCCAGTATGGCGGCTCCATACCCCGGCCCCTGCTCGGTGGCCATGGTGTCCAGGGGAATGCCCAGGACGTTGGAGAGAATCGTGCGCCACAGGGGCGACTTGCTGCCCCCGCCGCACAGGCCGGACCGGGGAATGTTCAGCCCCAGGCTACGGGCCACCTCCAGGGAGTCCCGGATGGCAAAGGCCACCCCCTCCAGCACCGCCTGGGTCATGTCCGCCCGGGTGGTGTCCATGGTTAAGCCCCAAAACACGCCCCGGGCGTCGGTGTCGTTGATGGGGCTGCGCTCCCCCATGAGATAGGGGAGGAAATACACGTGGCCCCGCCCCAGCTTGTCCTGGGAAATGGGGGCCTGTTGGGCGGCGTAGTCCGAGGTGCCCAGGATGTTGTCACACCACCAGGCGTTGCAGGAGGCCGCCGACAGCATACACCCCATGAGGTGCCAGCCCCCATCGGCGTGGGCAAAGGCGTGGAGGGCGTTGTTGGGGTCCACCCGGAACTGGGTGGAGGAGATGAAAATGGTGCCGGAGGTGCCCAAACTGATGTTGCACTTGCCGTCCCCCACGGTTTGGGTGCCCACCGCGGCGGCGGCGTTGTCCCCTGCCCCGGCGCACACCAGAGTGTTGGGGGACAGCCCCAGGGCCTGGGCCACGTCCTCCCGCAGAGCCCCCACCCGCTCCCAGCTCTCGTGGAGCGCGGGCATCTGGTCCTCCCTCAGGTGGCACAGCTGGAGCATCTCCCGGCTCCAGGTCTTATGCTCCACGTCCAGCAGCAGCGTCCCCGAGGCGTCGGAGTAGTCGGTGGCGTACGCCCCGGTGAGGCAGTACACCAGGTAGTCCTTGGGCAGGAGGATTTTGTGGATGCGGGCGAACAAATCCGGCTCGTTCTGGGCCATCCACAGCAGCTTGGGGGCGGTGAAGCCCGCAAAGGCGATGTTGGCGGTGTGGCGGCTGAGCACCTCCCGGCCCACCTGATGGTTGAGCCAGTCCACCTGGGGGGCAGTGCGGCCATCGTTCCACAAAATGGCGGGGCGCAGCACCTGCCCCTGGTCGTCCAGGGCCACCAGGCCGTGCATCTGGCCCCCCACCCCGATGCCCGCCACCTGGGCGGGGTCCACCCCCTCCAGCAGCTGAGGGATGCCGGACATACAGGCCGTCCACCAGTCCTGGGGGTTCTGCTCACTCCAGCCAGGCTGGGGAAAATACAGGGGGTAGTCCCGGCTCACCGTGCGGCTCACCGTTCCCGCCCCATCCACCAGCAGGAATTTGCAGGCGGACGTGCCCAAATCAATGCCAATATAGTACAAGGTCTCTCGCCTCCCGGTCTTTGCGTTACATTCTGCTGTTACCATACCACCCCCGCCCCCTGCCGTCCTTGACTAGTTTGCTGTGGTGATTAGACAAATGTGCTGTTTTTGTATATTAGCCGTTGTGCACATTTTGGGCATTCCTCTTTTGTCCGTTTCGTCAGTTCTGAAGTTTTACAAACTTTTTTATCGTATACTCACGGTTTTCTCTCCATTTGAACCGGACAACCCCATTGCATTTTCTCCCCAAGGCGAGTACAATTTCTTATACAAATTTACGATTTGGGAGGTGTGGCCTGTGGCGACCCTGGAAATTGTCCAACATCCTCACCTGGGGGGCGTCCATCTGTTTTTCAACACCCTGGACCACCGCTCCCTCCACATCCATCTGGACTGGGAGCTGGTGTGGGTGCTGGACCAGCCGCTGCTGGTGTCCTGCGGCGGACAGGAGCACCGGGTGGAGCCGGGGGAGCTGGTGCTGTTCAGCCCCGGCCAGCCCCATGAGTTTCACAAGGTGGAGGGCAGCTGCACCTTTTTGTGCCTCCAGTTGGACCCCGCCGCCTTTCCCGCCGCCCAACGGGTGTACACTGAGACCATCTTTCCCGCCGCCCATTTGACCGAAGGTGAGACAACCTGGCTGAAAACCTCCCTCATCGCCCTGTTTCGCCGCTATCTCCAGCGCCCGCCCTTCTACCAGTTGGACTGCCTGGGCCGGGTCAACCAGATTCTCTATCTCCTCCTCACCCGCCTGCCCGTGCGTCAGGTCACGGAACAGGAGGCGGCGGAACGGGAGCAGCGCAGCGCCCGGCTCATGCGGCTGGTGGCCTTTGTGCAGGAGAATTTCGCCCACAAAATCCGCCTGTCCGACTTTGCCCGGCAGGAGCGCCGCTCCCTGAGCTACCTATCCCACTTCGCCCGGGAGATGCTGGGCCACAGCTTTCAGGAGTATGTGGCCACGGTGCGCTTTCACCACGCCTGTCACCTCATAGCCACCACCAACAAGGGGATGCTGGCGGTGTGCATGGAGTCGGGGTTCTCCGACTACCGCTACTTCTCCCGGATGTTTCAGACCCACTTTGGCATGACCCCCGAGGCCTACCGCCGTCGGCCAAAACGTTCCCAGACCACCCAGCCCCAGCCCACCCTGGACTCGGCGGAGCGGTTTTACTCCCCGGAGGGGAGTTTGCAGCTGCTGGACCAGCTGGAGCAGCAGTACACAGAAAAAGGGCCGAGGGAGGCGTAACGCCTCTCTCGGCCCTTTGGGCTATTTGATTTATTCTTACTGGGCCAGCTCCTCCAGGGTAGGCATGGCGGGAATGGCGCCGCTGCGGGAGCAGGTCACCGAGGCCGCCCGGTTGGCAAAGGTGAGAATCTCCTCCAGCTCCTCTTTGGTCAAGCCCTCCAGGGCTCCCTGGGTGCGGCGGCTCAGGCGGCTGAGCACGGCCCCGAAGAAGGTGTCTCCGGCGCCGTTGGTGTCCGCCACCTTTGTGGGCACGCCGGGGACGACGCCCGTGGCGTCGCCCAAACGGTAGAACACACCCTCAGAACCCAGGGTGATGAGCACCAGGGAGATGCCCTTGTCTGCCATCACCTGACTGCACGTCTCGGGGTCATTGGAGCCGGAGAGCAGCTCCATCTCCTCGTCGGACAGCTTCAAAATGTCCACGCTGGACAGGGGGCGGCGCATCCACTCCACCGCCTGGTCCTGACTGTTCCACAGAGCGGCCCGGTAGTTGGGGTCGTAGCTCACCGTCACCCCCTGCTGTTTGGCCTGCTCCACGGCGTGGAGGGTGGCGGTGCGGGCGGGGTCGGCGGTGAGGCTCACCGAGCCGAAGTGGACAATACCCGCCCCGGCCATGAGGTCCCCATCCACCTGGTCTGCGGTCAGGTTGGCGTCCGCGCCCCGCATAAACTGGAAAGAGCGCTCCCCCTGGGCGCTCACCGACACCACCGCCAGGGTGGTAGCCCCCTGGCCCACCCGCAGGCCCTGGGTGCTGACGTTGTTTTCCTCCAGGACCTGGGACAGGTAGGTGCCGAAGCCGTCGGAGCCCACCATGCCCACGAAGGCGGTGTCCGCCCCCAGGCGGGACGCCGCCACCGCCACGTTGGCGGGCGCGCCGCCGGGATTGGCGGCATACATGGGGATGTTCTGCTGGTTATATCCGGTCTGGGTCAAATCAATGAGAATTTCGCCGATGGTGACAATGCGCATGACGCTCTCTCCTTCCGAGTGAAATCGTTTTCATATAGAAAATTGTATCACGTTTTCCCTCCGGTGACAAGGGGGGCGCTGGGAACTTTTCCCCGGACCCCCCGTCCTTTTTCTTGCCTTTCTCCGCCCAATCTGCTATCCTGTATACTGCAAGAAACAATTGTGGCCCCCTGCTGCGGGGGTTCCACGGATTGGGAGGTATCCGCATGGCTTCCATCAAAAAACGGTCGCTGGTGGATCAGGTCTACGATCGTCTGCGCAGCGATATCATTTCCCTGCGTCTGCCCCTGGGCAGCCGGGTCAACGTCAACGAACTTCAGGACTCTCTGGGTGTCAGCTGCACCCCCATCCGGGAGGCCATCAACCGCCTGCAACAGGAAGGGCTCATTGCCTACGAGAACAACGTGGGCGCCCGGGTGCTGACCCTGGACGCCAAGGACGTGGAGGAGATCACCCAGCTGGCCACCACCCTCCACTGTGCCGCCGCCCGGCTGTCCATGGAGCGGGAGGACCACCAGGTCCTGGCCCAGCACCTGGCGGAACGTCTGGCGGAATTTGAGGCCGCCCGGACGCCCCAGCAACTGGCGGTGGGGGTGCACCGGTTTATGGAGGTATTTTACGTCCACTGCGGCAACCGCCGTCTGGACAAGAGTATGCTGGCCATTCAGGGCCAACAGCTGCTGCTGCGCAACCTGTACACCGCCCACGGCATGGACCTTTCGGCCAATCTCTCGGACTTCCGGGCCATGCTGGCCGGGGTAGAGCACAACCAGCCGGAGGAGATCTGCAAGGCCCTGGAGGCCAACGCACGGCGGGTGGAACAGGCTGTGTGTCAAGATTTAGCATAAATGCTTCTCGAAAATGCCAGCATTTTCTCGAGGGGATGCAGCCCGCTGCATGCATAATTGGGTCAAAGGGCGACCCAATTCCACACTGGCGGGCTGAGAAGTGTTTTTTCCGATGCGCATGTCCCCGGAAAAAACGATATTTCAATTTCTTTTCCATCTGCGGATGGGAAAACTCTGCCGAGGGCTTATGTCTATACAAGGCGGCCAGAACTACTTGTGTGAACAGCTACTTTTGGAGCAGCTGAAAAGGGCTTTGATTCGTTGGGTCAAAGCCCCTTCTTTTTGCGCTCTGCTCTTGACTTTTTGCCCTCTGGCCCATAAAATACATAGTTACGATACCTTTATTATTTGAAAAAGGAATGAGAGTTTTATGGCACAAGACAAAAGCAAACAGGTCAGCCAGATCACCGATATGGAGGCCGACTTTGCCCAGTGGTTCACCGACGTGTGCACCAAAGCAGAACTGATTGACTATTCTTCCATCAAAGGCATGTTTATCCTGCGCCCCTATGGCTACGCCATCTGGGAGAACTTCCAGAAGATTCTGGACGAGAAGTTCAAGGAGACCGGCCACGAGAATGTATATCTGCCCATGCTCATCCCCGAGTCCCTGCTCCAGAAGGAGAAGGACCACGTGGAGGGCTTCGCCCCTGAGTGCGCCTGGGTCACCTTCGGCGGCAGCGAGGAGCTGGAGGAGCGCTACTGCATCCGCCCCACCTCTGAGACCCTGTTCTGTGAGCACTACTCCCACATCATCCACTCCCACCGGGACCTGCCCAAGCTGTACAACCAGTGGTGCTCCGTGCTGCGCTGGGAGAAGACCAGCCGTCCCTTCCTGCGCCACCGGGAATTTTTGTGGCAGGAGGGCCACACCATGCACGCCACCGCCGAGGAGGCCATGGAAGAGACCGAGCGCATGTTCAACATCTACGCCGACTTCTGCGAGAACTACCTGGCCATGCCCGTGGTGAAGGGCCGCAAGACCGATAAGGAGAAGTTCTCCGGTGCTGAGGCCACCTACACCGTGGAGTGCATGATGCACGACAAGAAGGCCCTCCAGGCCGGCACCTCCCACTACTTCGGCGACGGCTTCGCCCGTGCCTTCGGCGTGAGCTTCGCCGGCAAGGACAACCAGCTGCACACCCCCTTTGAGACCTCCTGGGGCGTGTCCACCCGCCTCATTGGCGGTGTCATCATGACCCACGGCGACAACAACGGCCTGGTGCTGCCCCCCCGCATCGCCCCCACCCAGGTCATCGTCATCCCCGTGGCTCAGCACAAGGACGGCGTCATCGAGGCCAACCAGGCCGTGTGCGACCGCCTGAAGGCCGCCGGCATCCGGGTGAAGATGGACGCCTCCGAGCAGTCTCCCGGCTGGAAGTTTGCCGAGTATGAGATGAAGGGCGTGCCCCTGCGCCTGGAGCTGGGTCCCAAGGACATGGAGAAGAACCAGTGCGTGCTGGTGCGCCGTGACAGCGGCGAGAAGACCTTCGTCTCCCTGGACAACATCGAGGAGACCGTGAAAAACCTGCTGGAGGAGATTCAGCAGAGCCTCTTCGACCGGGCCAAGCGCAACCTGGACGAGAACACCTACCCCTGCTCCACGCTGGAGGAGGTCAAGGAGAAGATGGCCACCCAGGGCGGCTTTGCCAAGACCATGTGGTGTGGCGACGAAGCCTGCGAGCTGAAGATGAAGGAAGTGGCGGGCGTGTCCTCCCGCTGCATCCCCCTGGAGCAGGAGCACCTGGGCGACGTGTGCCCCGTGTGCGGCAAGCCCGCCAAGCACATGGTGTACTGGGGCGTTGCTTACTAATTGACAGACATTATAACAGGCGTATCCTGTCCCCCGGCATGGTACGCCTGTTAGCATGTCGAAAAAATGCAACTTGGTCATAATATGTGCCCCGTAAAGGAGGTTTTTGAATACTATGCCTGGTGAACCCGTTCTAATCTCTCTGTTTGTCCTGTTCGCCCTGTCCATTCTCTCCGACAAGCTTCTCTCCCGCTACCTGTACATGACCGCCGGACTCAAACCCGTGGACGCCCAGATGTACCTGTGGACCCGGACAGAGGACGATCACATGCACCGCAACCGTGACCGTCATGACCAGCTCTGGGCCTGGATGGAACGCCGTTCGGGCTACGCCAAAGAGTTTTACACCATGTCCCGCTACTGCTCCCTCACCAACCTGCCCATCAAGCTCTATTTTGTGGGCGTGATGGTGATTTTCGCCACCCGTCTCTACCAATATACCTGGGCCTTGGGCGCAGCTATGCTGGTCCTGTGGGCCATCTTCACCCTGTTGGGGTTCCGGTACGGCAAGTACATCCAGGCGGAGACCGCCGACTTCTTCGACAGCTCCCGCTACAAGCCCTACCGCCCCAAGCGGGAAAGCGACCAGGAGGAAGCGGATACCCCGGAGGAGCCATACGAGGAGATTCCCTACGCCGGGCCCTTTGAGGCCGCCGAGCCGGAGGTGGCCCAGCGCCGCCGCTTCCGCCGGGGCTACACCCAGAAGCTCTTTGTGGTGGCTGTGGTGCTGTTGTTCCTGGTCCTCCCCATGCTGTCCTCCAAGTTCCTCCCATCCACCTCCACGCCGGAGGCCACCACCCAGCCCTCCGAATTTCCCTCGGCCCAGTCCACTTCCGCAGGCACCCCTGAGGCTCAGGCCATGTACGACCGCCTGGAGCAGGAGGGCTTCCACCCGCTCAACGCCGTGGGGCAGCTGTCTGACACCTACCCCGGCATCATCCTCTCCGACGGCATTCTGGTGGAGGAGCAGGGGCTGCACCTGGAGTATCTGGTACTGACCCAGGAGAGCCAGGCCAAGGATCTGGCCCAAGGCCTGCAACACCAGCTCTATGAGCTGGTGGCCGCCCGGGACCCGGACATTACCGAGGAATCCGGGGAGGGCTACACCCTCTACACCCAGGAGACCGAGGGAGACTATGGCGTCGTGGTGCGGGACGGCACCAACATCCTTTATGTCTACTGCCCCCAGTACGACACCACCTGGATGAAGTGGTTTCTCAATGATTTGGGGTATCTGAGCGACTACTAAGGGGGTTCTGTTATGGATATCACCCTGTTTGTCATCAACACCGTCATCTGCGCCATATTCTGGCTGTTGAGCCGGTTCTGCTGCGCCTGGATTGGGCGGCTATCCGAGGCCTCCGCCGGGCAGACTCTCCGGGATGTGGAGGCCCACCTCAGCCAGGCCCCCGGAGAGAAACTCTTCCCCTGGCTGATGGACATCTCCCCCCGGCCCCGGCTCACCGCCCTGTTTCACTACCTGTTCCGTTTTCTCACCTCTCTGCCCCTCTTGGGCATGGTCTTTGGCATCACCCTCCCCTTTGTCCCCGCCTGGGAGGTGTACGCCCGGTACCTCATCAACACCATGTTTGTGCTCTATATGGCCCTCTTCGTCCTGGGTCTGGCGCTCTTTGACCCCCTGCACTACCGCTGGACGGGGAAATACCGGTAAAAACGACCAGGGGCCTTCCACGATGGAAGGCTCCTGGTCGTTTGCTGGTGTTGCGTTTTTCCGCCGACTCCTTGCGTTGCTGGCGTAGGGGAGGGGCTTGCCCTTCCCGAATCCCCCAGGACAATGCCGGAAAAGCAACGGGCCGGGCAAGCCCGGCCCCTACCACGGCTGGTAGTATCTGTCCTCCCTCCACTTGGCGGGATTCTCTTCGATATACTGCCAAATCCGCAAATAATCTTCTTGGTTGCCAATGACATGGTCATAATAGCTGCGTTGCCACAGCCGCTCCCCCATAACACCTCTTACTTGGTTCCATCTACGGGTGGTCAATGACTTAAACGCACCCAGAATCTCAGGCAACGATGCCGTAGGGGCCGAACTCGCCGACAAGCGCAGAATGGCATGTACGTGGTTGGGCATGATCACATATTTGTCTACTGCCACATGGGGAAAGCGTTCTGGCAGCCGTGCTGCTTCTTCCCGTACCATCTGCCCCACTGGAGACAGTTCGGGCCGGGCAAGCCCGGCCCCTACCACCGTGCCCAACACACAGCGGTTATCTTGGGTGCATACGGTGACAAAATAGTAGCCAGCGGTACCATAATCGTAGTTGGGTAGCCGCATCCGCTTCCGGCGAGGCAGCTCCGCACCGCTCATCCCAGTGTATCCGGGGCAAAAGACTGTGCGGGGAGCACGTCGCTCAAGCCCACCAGCACCGGGTCCAGACCGTTGTCCCCCCACTGGGGCAGAGGCGTCTCCAGGCGGCGGGGCGGCATCCCATCCCGCAGAGGAATCACCGCCACCATGTTCACCCCATAGCCCAGCTTGCTGTCCGCCATGAGCAGACCGCCGTGGAGCTGGGCAATCTGTTGGGCCAGTGCCACCCCCATGCCCTGCTCCTCCTGAGGGGGCTGCTGAAAGAGGGTGGACAGCTGCTGGGCATCCAGCCCCGGCCCCTGATCGGACACGGTGATGCGCACCGACCCGGTGCCCGGCTGCACCGTCAGCTTCACGGGGCTGGCCGTCTTGGCGGCGTTGGACACCAGTTCCAGCACCAGCTGCTCCAGCATTCCGCCGTCTGCCACCCCGAACAGCCCCGGCGCCACCTCCCAGGTAAAGGAGACGTTGGCCCCAGCCAAGGCCCCCTCCAGCCGCCGGGCCAAATCCGTGCCCCAGCGGGTAATATCCAAGGGAGCCACTTGCAGGCGCACCTCGTCCTCGTCGGTGAGCCGCCGTGCCAGCTCCAGCCGCCCCACCAGGCGCAGCATGCGGCACACGCTTTGGTTGATGGTGCTCAGATACGCGCGGCTCTTTTCATCCGTGGCGTACTGCTCCAGCAGCTGACTGGCGGCGGTCATCTGGGCCAGCTGCATGCGCAGCTGCGCCATGTGCGCCCCGGTGGAGCTCTCCAACATCCATCGTTCCAATCCTCACGCCTCCCTTGCCCATTATCCTATGCAAAGAAGCCCCATTTCTCTCTGGAAAAATCAGGGCCCGTTCAGTATGACCCATTATACCAGATTTCGACGTGGGCAACAAGCACCCCAGAAAAATTTTCCTAAAAATGCCAAATCCGTGACGGCGCACCGTCACGGATTGGAACATTTGTCATTCAGCGTCCAGCTGGGCGGCCACCTGGGCCAGAGGATTGGGGGTGTAGCCCTCCACGGTGCCCTCGTCCATGGCGTTGGCCAAGGAGGAATCCAGAGGCAGCTTGGCCAGCACAGGCAGGTTCAGCTCTGCGCCCAGGGCGTCGATGGTGCTCTCGCCGAAGATGGGGTGCTCGCCGCCGCAGTCGGGGCAGCGGAAGAAGCTGTAGTTCTCCACCAGGCCCAGCACGGGCACCTTCATCATCTCCGCCATGCGCACGGCCTTGGTGACGATCATACCCACCAGGGTCTGGGGCGCGGTGACCACCACCACGCCGTCCACGGGCAGGGACTGGAACACGGTCAGGGGCACGTCGCCGGTTCCGGGAGGCATGTCCACGAACAGGTAGTCCAGCTCGCCCCACACCACGTCGGTCCAGAACTGCTCCACCGCTCCGGCGATGACGGGGCCACGCCAGATCACGGGGTCGGTCTCGTTGTCGGTGAGCAGGTTCAGGCTCATCATCTTGATGCCGCCGGCGGTCTCCACCGGCAGGATGCCGTCATCGGTGCCCATGGCGTGCTGGTGGATGCCGAAGGCACGGGGGATGGAGGGGCCGGTGATATCGGCGTCCAGAATGCCCACCTTCTTGCCCCGGGCGGCCATGGCGGCGGCCAGAGAGCAGGTGACAGTGGACTTGCCCACGCCGCCCTTGCCGCTGACCACGGCGATCACCTTTTTGATGTGGGAGTGGGCGTTGCAGGGCTTGCGGAAGTCGTGGGGCTGTTGACGCTCGCCGCAGTTGGAGCTGCAGCTGGAGCAGTCGTGGGTACATTCACTCATGGAAACATCTCCTTATACAGTCTGCCCAGAGGGCAGACTTTTTCCTCATGTTCAAAGTAACTTGGTTATTTTACCACAGTTTGTGCCCCGTTACAACGGGTGAGGCGGGAAAAGCTACTCTACGGTGGTAGGGGCCGTGGCTTGCCCGGCCCGCCACTCCCCTGGCATTGTCCTGGGACATTCGGGAGGGGCAAGCCCCTCCCCTACGCCCGATCTATGGAAATCCGTGCCGCAGGCACACCACAGTTATTCATTATTCATTATTCGTTATTCATTTCATACTCACCCAATAAACTCGTGCAGCAGTGAATCCTTGGGCACCAGCCCCGGCTCGATGGTCTCGAACCAGTCAAAGGCCCGCACCAGCTCTAAAAGCTCGTGGCGGCGCTGGTTCTCCTCGGGCACCGCCGCCATGAGGGGGCGGGCATAGCAGGCCATCACCGACACCTCATAGGGCAGGGACGAGTCGAAGAGCATATGGGCGGTGTGCTTGTAGGGGGAGATGTACAGCTTTTCCCCCCGGCGCACGTTGGCCCACATGTCCAGGGTGCCCACAATGTCGGTGCCCCGGAAGTTGAAATCCCGCACCGCCCGGCGGGTCAGCCGCATCCAAGTACCCTTGAAGCGCAGCACCTCCCCGTCCATCACATTGCTGCGGGCGGAGATGTACAGCCGGGTGGCGTTGGGGTGTCCGGCGGTGAGTTTGGTGTTTAGCGCGTGAATGCCCTCAAAAATCGCCACCTCATCCTTGCCCAGCTTCAACGGCACGGCCTTGCTGTCGTTGCGCATCTGGCGGGCAAACTCGAAGTGGGGCACCAGAATCTCCTCTCCCCGGGTGAGCTGGGCAAAGTGCTGGCTGAGCAGCTGCAAGTCCATCATCTCCGGGGACTCGTAGTCGATCTCTCCCTCGGGGGTGCGGGGGGCGGTGCTGGGGTCCCGGCGCACAAAGTAGTCGTCCATGGAAATGGTGTGGGTGCCCACGCCCCGCCGCTGCAGCTCGGCGGTGATTTTATGGGCGGTGGTGGTCTTCCCCGACCCGGAGGGACCGGAGAGGAGCACCACCGGGCTCAGCTTCATATTCTTGCAGATCAAATCGGCGGCCTGCTCCACTTTCTTCTGGTATTGGTGGTCACATTCCTCCATAAATCCCAGCTTATCCTGCCGGACTGCCCGGTTGATTTCCTCCAGTTGATAGGCCATGGTGTGTTCCTCCTATGCTATGCCCGTTTGAATTGCTTCTCCAACTCTCCTCGGGTCAGCTCGATGGCCACGGGCCGCCCGTGGGGACAATACTTCACTTCGCCCGCCATAACCTTCTGGGCCACCCGCTCCAGCTCCTGGGGGTCGTTGCGCTGTCCCCCCTTGATGGCGGCCTTGCAGGCCATGGTGTGCATCACCTCGTCCCGGGCGGCGCCGGGGTCCGCCCAGCCGGTGAGGCGCAGCTTTTTGGCCAGTTCCAGCAGGGTGGGTTCCACGTCCCCGGTCTCCAGGTAGTCGGGCACCGCCCGCACGGCGATGCTCCCCGCCCCGAACTCCTCCAGCTGGAAGCCGAAGCCCTCCAGCACCTCCTGGCCGTCCAGCAGCACCTGCCGCTCCTGGGGTCCGGGGGTGATGGTGATGGGAATGAGCAGCTCCTGGACCATGGGCCGGTAGTCCTGAGCCTTGAGGCGGTCAAAATTCACCCGCTCGTGGGCGGCGTGCTTGTCGATGAGCACCACCTTGTCCCCCTGCTCCACCATGATGTAGGTGTGGAACAGCTCGCCCCGCACCACCCAGGGCTCCTCCTGGGTCGGCTGGGGGGCCGGTTCCGGCTCTGCCGCCGGGGCGGGGGTCTCCTCCACAGGCTCC
>NZ_SJOS01000065.1:0-13267 GCF_012027765.1 Pseudoflavonifractor sp. SW1122
GAGTGCCTGTTGCAAATCAAATTTGCAACAGGCACTTCTCATTAGTCACTCTTACCGCTGTTCCCGCTTCTTGCGCTCTGCGGTCACCAGAGCCAAGCCGCCGCAGGCGGTGAGGGCCGCCACGGCAAAGGCCAGCAGGTTGGCCTGGTCTCCGGTCTGGGGCACATTCTCCCCGTCCGGGGTCTGGCTGGGCTGGGCACTGGGCTGCTCGGGCAGTCGGCCCAGGGCGGCCAGCAGCGCCTCTGCCAGCTCATCCACCATGGCCTGGTCCTCCTGGGTCAGGCTGGTGTCGCCCAGGACCTGATAGGCCTGCTCCAGCAGCTGGTGGAGCTCCTGGAGGTCCTCCTGGTCATAGCCGCTGAGGTCCTGGCCCTCCACCTGGTCCACGGCAGCCTGAAGGCCGCTCAGGTCCACCTTCTCCTCCACCGGAATCTTGGCAAACTCCACCTGGATGGTGTGGTTGGCCTTCACGTCGGTGAAGGTGTAGCGATTATCCTCCAGCTGGACGGGCTGGCCGTCCACCAGCACCTGGGCCACCTGATAGCCTGGCTCACAGGTGATGGTGTAGGTGATGCTCTGGCCCTCCACCACCTGGGTCTGGCCGGAGTTGCTGATGGAGCCGCCCACCCCAGCGGAGGCCTCAATGGTGTAGGTCACCGGCTCCGGCTGGGCCTCGGTGACAAACTCCTGCACCTGGGTGGTGGTGATGCCGTACTGGTCGTTGGTGACCCGGGCATACCAGCCGTACTGGGTCTCGGGCTGGAGGCCCTGCCAGGTGTGCTCCACGTCCCCGGTGCTCTGGGGATAGCTGGCGATGACCTGCTGGGTCTGCAGGTCCACGGTGAGGCGGTCGGTGGTCAGGGTCTTGTCGCTGGTGTCGAAGTCCACATCCAGCTCACTGATGTCGATGTCCACCGCCCGGGTGCCCTCGCCGTAGCTGTCCAGCTTGGGGGTGTCGTAGTAGTTGAAGTCATCCCGGTAGGGAGAGTAGGAATTGAGGTAGATCTTGTCGTTTTTCAGGTCGAAGTACAGGAACTTGATGTACTCAGAGCCGCCCTCGGGGTCGGACTGGTAGTCGGTACAGATCTGGTACACCGTGCGCTCCTTGATGCCGTCCCCGTTGTCGTCGAAGCAATCGGTCTGGATGCTGGCCCCGTGATAGTGGCCGTTGAGCACCGCAATGACGTTGGGGTTCTTGGCCACCACCTGGTCCTGGAGCAGCTTTCCGGTGTAGTCCAGCAGGCTGTCCGCCTCCTTGACGTTGGTGTAGCGGTGGAGGGCGATGATGGCCTTGCGGTCGGAATACTGCTGGAGCACCTGGTTCATCCACTCAATTTCCTCGGTGTAGATGTCCCAGCTCATGTAGAGGATGATGAGGTCCTGTCCGTTCTCGGTGAGCAGGTCATAGTGGCCCAGGTTGTTCTGGTAGGAGCCGCCGTAGGTCTCCTGGTCGGCAAAGCGGTCCTCGCCGAAGTATTTCCAGTAGTTGCCGTACCCCTCGGCGCCGGCGTACACGTCGTGGTTGCCGCCCAGCACGCCGTAGGGCATGCCCGCCTCGTCGAAGATCTGCATGGCCTCATCGGCGTTTTTCCACTGGCCCACCATGTCCACATCGTCCACAATGTCACCGGTGTGGAGCACATAGCGGATTTTCCACTCCTGGGCGTTGTCCACAATCCACTGGTTCATGTTGGTGTAGTGGTAGGGGAAGCTCTCAGCATAGTACTGGGTGTCGGTCTCCCAGGCCAGGGCGAAGTCGTACTGCTCCGGCCGTCCGGTGCCGTCCCACTCAGACAGGCTCTGGGCCTCCAGGGCAGTGGCAGCGGAGATCTCCGGCTCCACACCCTGGGTGGCGCACTGCACCAGCAGCACGGCCTGGCCGTCCATCACATGGTCCTGGGCGGCAACGGACTTGGAAATGGTGCCGTCCGCTCCGGCCTGGGCCACCTGGTCCCAGCTCTGGGTGGTGTAGTTGTAGATGTACATGGTCACCGGGTGGGTCTGGTCGGCGTGGCTGGCGCTGCCGCTCCACGCCACGGCGAGGGTGTCATCCGCGGCGGTGGCTCCGGTTTGGATGGTAAACAGCTGATAGGGGAAGGTGCCGTTGCCCTCGGGGTCGCCGTCGGCCACGGCAATGCTGCCATCCTCCAGGGAGAAGTTCTTACCCTCCAGGAAGGTCACGTCTGCCACCTGCTGGTCCAGCGAGACGCTGAGCTGGGCGGTGGTGGCGGTGATGCCGTCGTTGTTGGTGTCCGAGACGCTGGGGTCCACCTCCTGGGTGGTGAAGGTCACCTCAGCGGTGGACACATTGCCCGCCAGGTCCGAGGCCACCACCTTCAAGGTGTGCTCGCCCACGCTCAGCTCCCGGGGCACCAGGGTGGTGGGCAGGGTCAGGGGCTGGCCGTCCAGGCTCACCGCCAGGTGCTCCACCCCGTTGGCGTCGCTGGCCACGGTGCCCTCCTCCAGCAGCAGGGGCTGGTAGAGGACGCTGCCCTGGGCCACACCCAGGTCAAGGGCGGGGGCGGTGTTGTCCACCACCACGTTGGCGGTGGTCTGCTTGTCTCCAGAGGTGGCCACAATCTGGTGCACGCCGTCGGTGAGGGCGGTGGTGTCCAGCTGGGCGCCCACGGCGTTGACCTCAGCGGCGGGGATGCGGAAGGTGGCGTTGAGATAGGGCACCATGCCGGAGCTGTCGCCGATGGTGTGCCAGGCGTCCAGTTCGGTGCTGGGGTTGGTCTTGTCGTTGTCGGGTCCGATCTCCACCGGCAGGTAGCTGTTGCCGTTGGCCAGCACCAGCTGGAGGCCGGAGACCTCAAAGTCCTCGTGGTTCTCGTTTTTCACCACGTCGTAGATCTCCTCAAAGGGGGTACCGCTGTCGCCAGCCCAGATGGTGAGGGTCACGTCATAGGTCTGGGTCTCGGCGTTGTAGGTGAAATACTTGTTGTCCACGTGGATGGCCCGGGACAGGGGCAGCTCACACCAGGGGCTGAGAATGGTGATGATGTCCCGGCTGTCGTCGCCATAGGGGGCCGTCACCGCATTCTTGAAGTAGTTGTTCATGCCGCTGGTCTTGACCATGAAGTAGGCCCCGTCCTCCAGCACCATCTGGGTGTCCACCTCAGTGCCATCCACGGAAATGGTGGTATTGGCGTTGTCTCCGCCGTCGTTGGCGGTGACGGTGCTCACCCCGGACAGCAGGGTGTCGTCGGCCACATTCAGCCGCACGCTGTCCCCGGTGTCGTTGAGGCGCTCAATGGCCACCGTCTCCTCCGCCGTCTCGCTCATGCCGTACAGGGTGTAGGCCCGGACCTTGAAGGTGACCGAGTCATGGCCAAAGAGCACGTCGGCGGGAATCTGCATCAGGAAGTGGCCCAGACGCCACTGGGTGGTCTGCTTGATGCTGGTCCACTGGGTATCGTCGTCCAGCTTGTAGAGAATTTCCGTGCCAATGAGGTAGGGCCGGTTCTTCAGCGCTTCGCTGCCACAGTGGTAGTCCCCCTCAAAGGCGTCCAGGCGGTCATCCCCGGTGGCGCCCACGAGCAGGTCCACGTCATACATCACCTTCAGCCAGTCCCCCTCCTGGATGGACGCGGGCACAGGCAGCCCCTCGCTCTCACACACGTTCAGGGTGGGAGCCTTGCCGTCATCGGCGGGGTAGTTGGGATAGCCCTGGAAGGGGAGCAGCTGGTCCAGCACCTGCCAGGGCTCTACCTGGCCCGGGGTGGCCTGGGAGACGGTGGCGGGAATGGAGGCGTTTTCCTCGCTGGTGCCGTGGGGGCAGGCATATTGCAGGGCGGTGCGGGCCGAGGAGAACTGGTCCGAGGCGGTGTTAAACCCTGCCACGGTGAAGGCGTCCTCCTCCGAGGTGCCCAGGCGAATCCACCGGGGGGCGCTGCCGTGGAGGCCGGAATAGTTGACCTGCACGATGTCCTTGCCCAGTTCCAGGTCGGTGCCGTAGAAGTTGTTAAACTGCTCCACGGTGGTGCCGTTGCTGGTCAGCCAGTACACCATGGTCTGGCCGGGCTGGATGGTGGTGGTGAAATCCCCCACCGTCCAGGTCTTGCCGGACTGGGAGGCGGTGCGGGTGGGGTAGTCGTAGTAGTACAGCACCTTGTAGTAGCCCAGATTGATGGGCTTGTCGGTCTGGTTGTACACCTCAAAGTAGGAGTACTGGCCGCCGTCGGGGGAGCCGGGATTGGCCGCCACCTCGGTGACCACCAGGGGGGCCGCCTGGGTGTCCTGGGGCACCACGGGGCTTACGTTGGTGGTCTGCTCCTGGGTCTGGGCGGACTTGCCGGGGCCGTAGCTGGCGGTGACATACCACTGCACCTGGTCGGCGTAAATCCGCTCGGCGGGGACCTGGCCCACAAAGCTCTGCCCGTCTCCGGTGGCGGTCATGTCCACTTCCTTGTAGTTGGTGTAGGCGGTCTCCTGCTGCCCTGCCATCTGGCGGTAGTGGAGGGTCACTTTCATGGCAGAGGGGGTGCCCTCATAGGGGATCTGGGCGGTGACCGTCAGGCCGTCGCCGCCCACACCCTGGACGCTTGCAATGTCCGGCACCTGCTCCACCACGTGCACCTTCTCCGGGGGCACCTGCTCCGGGGAGACGCTGCCGGGGGTGGCGTCGGCCACGCCCAGGTTGGTGCACTCCCGGCCGGCGCCGGAGTAGCCGTACTGGATGGCCTGCTTGTCCGGGTTGCCCGTGGCGATCTCGTCGCCGTGGGCGTTGGACCAGGCGGAGACGAGGATGGAATCCTCATCCTTGCCCAGGAAATAGCCACGCTTGGCGCTGTTGTGGATGCCGCTGTAGGGAATGCGCACGATGTCCACATTCTCCACCAAATCGGTGCCATAGAACTGGTTGAACTCCTTCACCGTGCGGCCACTGGTGCCCTCGCTTTGCCACAGCACCATGGTCTTCCCCGGCTGGATGTACAGATCCTGGCCCTGGGAGCCCCAGTCGGCGGGCTTGAACACCTTGCCCGTGCCCAGACCAGCCTCATAGGCGTAGTAGAAGGTGTACTCGCTGAGGTTGATGGCCTCATCGGAGTTGTTGTATACCTCGGTGTAGGTGTAGCGCTTGCCCGAGGCCTGGTCGGTGGAGACCTCGGTAATCAACAGTGGTGGGGCCTGGGTCCAGTCCACAGCCTCTGCCCCGGCCTGAGCCTGGGTTGTCTGGGCAAAGCCCGGGACGGCCTGGGACAGTGCCATGGAGGCGGCCAGAATGGACGCAGCCACAGCTCGCATGTTCTTTCTTGACATCAGTTTCTCTCTCCCTTCCTTTGTCCGCTTCACCAGGCATTATACCGAGCCCCCGGTGGGCTTTCTATCCAGGGTTTTAGAACTTTGTGTAAAGGTTTCGTGATGTTCTATTTTTTTCCTGGTCATCAGAAAGGCGGAGATGGCAGACACCACAGGCACCGTCAAAATCACCCCAATGGAGCCGGAAATACCCTGCAGAAGCTCAATTCCAATGGCGTACTGGTTCATAAACTCCAGATAGGGCATGTTATAGGAGTAGATGATGATGAGGGTGTTGATGGAGCCCCCGGCAAAGGCCAGAATCAGGGTGTTGGACATGGTGCCCATCATGTCCCGGCCCACGTGGATGCCGGAGCGGAACAGCCGCTGGAAGTCCAGCTCCGGGCTGTTGGCGTGGATCTCCGCAATGGTGGAGGCGACGGACATGCTCACGTCCATCACCGCCCCCAGAGAGGCAATCAAAATGCCGGAAAACAGGACACCCGCCACATCCAGGCGGCTATTCTGGGCGATAAAGGCCAAGGTCTCCACGTCGTCCACATTCAGTCCGGAGATGTGGCCCAGATGCCCGAACAGGTGGGCGGTGGCCCCGGCGATGAGCACCCCGGTGACGGTACCCAGCACCGAGCACAGGGTCTTATAGGAGCAGCCGCCAATGAGGGACATCACCACCACCGTCACGATCACCGAGGTGAGGGTGGCAGCCACAAAGGGGGACACCCCCACATACATCAGGGGCAGATAGAAAAAGAGAATGCACACAAAGGTGAACACCAGACCCACCGCAGAGCTGATCCCCTGCTTTCCGCCAATGAGGCAGAGAATGACCAGAAACAGGGCAATCAGCCCCCACAACACCATGCCACGGTCGTAATTGTACACGGTGGCCACCAGATTTCCCTCCGAGTCGGTGTTCACCAGGGCGATGACCCGCAAGCCCGGCACGCACTTGGCCCCGGATTGATTGGCATAGGGGCTGGTGGCCTCACAGGTCTGCCCCTTGTAGGCCCCGCTGATGATGCGAAGCTCCACCGTCTGGTTGCCCTGGAGCTCCACGTCGCTGTCGTCCAGGTTGCTGGACATCACCTCTTCCACCACCGCCTTGGCAAAGGTAGCCCCTCCCGTGGGGCGCAGGGCGGGCCGGTCCAACCTGCCGTTGAAGGCGATGAGCGCTCCCAAAAACATCACCACGATCACAGCCCCCACCAGCAGAAACCGCTGTTTTCTACTCTGTCCAACCATCTTCATCTCTCTGACTCCTTTTTCTTCAATTCACGGATGGTTTTTTATTTTAGAAGGTGGATATTCCCCTGTCAATCGTTCCAACAAAGACAAACAGAAACTTTACACTCCTCTTACAGATCGCCTCCCGTTCCCTGTCTGGGGGCAAAAAAAGTGGTGAAGGAATCTCATCCTTCACCACATGTTTTACCAGCTCACTTGATTTAAAATCCCGGTCAAATACGCAATGGCCACCCCGTAGTTGGTCATGGGCACCCCCTGCCGTTGGGCCTGAGCCAACCGGGAGAGCACATAGGCCCGGTTGAACATGCACCCGCCGCAGTGGATGACCAGGTCGTACCCGGTGAGATCGTGGGGGAAGTCGTTGCCCGCCACCACATCCACCTGGAGGCCCTGCCCCACCCGATGGCGCAGCAGTCTGGGAATCTTCACCCGCCCGATGTCCTCTTCCAGGGGGGCGTGGGTGCACCCCTCGGCAATAAGCACCCGGCTGTTCTCGGTGAGGGTTCCAATGGCCTTTGCCCCCTGGGCAAAGGCGTCAATGTCCCCCTTATCCGCCGCCATGAGGATGGAAAAGGAGGTGAGCAGGCTCTGTTCCGGCTTTTTGGCCGCCACCAGGGGGAAGCACTGGGAATCGGTGATGATGAGCTTGGGGGGCGCGCTCAGAGCCGCCAGAGCCCCGTCCAGGCCATGGTTGGTGGTGCTCACCACGGTGCACTTCAAGTCCAGTAGATGCCGGATGGTGCGCACCTGGGGTAAAATCAGCCGCCCCTTGGGGGCCTGAATGTCCTGGGGCATCACCAGCAGCACCACGTCCCCGGCGCTGCACAGCCCCCGGGTCAAGTCCTGCCGCCCGAAATCCTCGGGCACCAGGGCGGTGAGGGCAGCCCGCAGGGCCTCAATCCCTTCCCCGGTGGCGGAGCTCACCGCCACCGCCCGCTCAGCAAGCTCCTTGGGCAACTTGGCCGGGGCGGCCAAATCCCCCTTGGTCTGCACCACCAGGAAGGGGGTGTTCTGGGCTTTGAGCTGCTGGGCCCACCCCAAGTCCTCCTGAGTGGGCTCCCCGGCGATCACCAGCAGGGCCACGTCCGCCCGCTGGAGGGTGTCCCGGGTGGCCTCCACCCGCAGCTGCCCCAGCTCCCCCTCGTCGTCATACCCGGCGGTGTCGATGAACAGCACCGGGCCGATGGGGTGCAGCTCCATGGCCTTTTTCACCGGGTCGGCGGTGGTGCCCGCCACCGGGGACACCAGGGCCACCTGCTGACCGGTGAGGGCGTTGATGAGGCTGGATTTTCCCGCATTGCGCCGCCCGTACAGGGCGATGTGCAGCCGCTGGGCGGCGGGGGTCTCCTGTAATCCGCTCATGGTCTTGTCCTCCTTAGAACCGGAAGTCCCGCATGCCGCCCTCCATGTCGTGGAGGTGGCGGATGACGGTCTCCTTGACCTTGGGGTTGGTGATCTTGTCCACCTCTTTCTCAATGAGGGCCATGCCCTTGGCACGGGTCTCGGGGCTGGCGTAGTCCTCCAGGTACTCCTTGAGGGTCATCAGGGCGTTGGGGTGGCAGCAGTTGACAATCTGGCCGCTCTTACACAGGGACATGAACCGGTCCCCGGTGCGGCCCTCCCGGTAGCAGGCGGTGCAGAAGCTGGGGATATGGCCCATGTCTAAAAGCCAGCTCACCACCTGGTCCAGAGTGCGGGTGTCGCTGACCTCGAACTGGGAGGAGTCCTCCTCCTCTTCCTCGGCGTAGCCGCCCACGCTGGTGCGGCTGCCGCCGCTGATCTGGGACACGCCCAGCTCCAGCACCTTCTCCCGGCACTCCTTGCTCTCCCGGGTGGAGATGATGAGGCCGGTGTAGGGCACGGCAATGCGCAGCACCGCCACAATCTTGGCAAACAGCTCATCGCTGATGCCGTTGTCGAACTGGTCGGGGTCGATGTCGTCGGCCCGGCGCAGACGGGGCACGCTGATGGTGTGGGGACCCACCCCGTACACCGCCTCCAGGTGCTCGGCGTGCATGAGAAGGCCCACAAAGTCGTAGTCGTACAGATTCAGGCCGAAGAGGACGCCGCAGCCCACGTCGTCAATGCCCCCCTCCATGGCCCGGTCCATGGCCTCGGTGTGGTAGGCGTAGTCGCTCTTGGGCCCGGTGGGGTGCAGGTCCTCATACTGCTTCTGGTTGTAGGTCTCCTGGAAGAGGATGTAGGTGCCAATGCCCGCCTCTTTCAGCTTGCGGTAGTTCTCCACGGTGGTGGCGGCAATGTTCACATTCACCCGGCGGATGGCCCCGTTCTTGTGGTGGATGGAGTAGATGGTGTGGATGCTCTCCAGCAGGTACTCCATGGTGTTGTGCACCGGGTCCTCACCGGTCTCCAGAGCCAGACGCTTGTGGCCCATGTCCTGGAGGGCCACCACCTCCCGGACAATCTCCTCCTGGGTGAGCTTTTTCCGGGGAATGTGCTTGTTCTGGCCGTGGTAGGGGCAGTATTTACAGCCGTTGATGCAGTAGTTGGACAGGTACAGGGGGGCAAACATGACAATGCGGTTGCCGTAGAA
This sequence comes from Pseudoflavonifractor sp. SW1122, assembly GCF_012027765.1. Taxonomy (NCBI): domain Bacteria; kingdom Bacillati; phylum Bacillota; class Clostridia; order Eubacteriales; family Oscillospiraceae; genus Pseudoflavonifractor; species Pseudoflavonifractor sp. SW1122. Next base: position 9,062 of record NZ_SJOS01000065.1, read on the forward strand.
CTTCTCCTTGATGCGCCTCGCCAGGTCGTACATCCGCTCCACCAGGTCGGGCTGGTCGCACTTGAGGAGCACCGCCGCCTCCCGGTGAGTCAGGCCCTTGCAGTTCTCGGCCTTTTCCAGCAGCTGCTGGACCAGGGCCCGGTCATTGGCGTGTTCCTGGGCATAGGCCAGGGTGTCCCGGATTTCTCCATCGTGGATGAATTCCTGGGCGATATGGGATTTGGGATTGTACTGCATAGCTGATTCCTTCTTTCTCAAACATTCATCACAGGGGCACCCGCCCCAGGCGTTTGATCTGTTCCTCCAGCTGCTGGCGCTGGGCGGGAATGTCCGTGTCCGGCAGCTGGGCGGGATAGATTTCATACATGCGCTTGTAGCAGTTGGGGGTGATCTTCCGCATCACCACGTTGGCGCCCCCGGAAAACACCTGGCCGTTGTCCCCCCGCACGGTGAGGGCGGTGGTGGCAGGCAGGTTGGCGCTGGGCAGCATCAGCCGGGCCAGGGCCACACAGCGGCGGGTGAGCTCGGCATCTCCCGCCGTGCCATCCCGAAGGGGGGTGTCCGGGTGGGGCAAAAAGGGCCCAATGCCTGCCATGTCGCAGGGGATGGAGGCCAACAGCAGCAGGTCCTGGGCCAGGGTTTCCAGGGTCTGCCCCGGCAGGCCCACCATAAACCCGCTGCCCGTCTCGTACCCCAGCCTCTTGAGGGTGCGCAGGCAGCCCACCCGCTTGTCCAGGCTGCTGTCCGGGTGGAGGCGGCGGTACAGGTCCGGGTCGGCGGTCTCATGCTTGATGAGGTATCGGTCCGTCCCCGCCAGCTTCAAAAAGGCGTAGTCCTCCTCCCGCATCTCTCCGCACCCCAAGGTCACCGCCATGTCGGTTTTGGCCTTGATGGCGGAGACGATTTGCCCCAGCATCAGGGGGGTATACCAGGGGTCCTCCCCGGACTGGAGCACAATGGTGCGGTAGCCCACGGCGTGGGCCTCACAGGCGGCCTGCACCACCTCTTCCGGGTCCATGCGGTAGCGGGTCAGATTTTGGCGGGGGGCCCGGAGGCCGCAGTAGGTGCACATGCGCCGACAGTGGTTGGAGATCTCCAGCAGCGCCCGGATGTGCACCGTGTCTCCCACGGTCTCTCGGCGTACCTGATCTGCCTGGGCGTAGATGGGGGAGAAATCCTCCAGCCCCAGCAGCTCCACCAACTCCCCCTGGGTGAACTCAGCTCTCATGGCTCTGGGTGGCGGGGGCGTACAGGGCCTTGGCGGACACCCCGCCCAGCTGGCCCAGCTTCCCGGTGAGGGCGCTGATGACGTCGTTGGGGGCGTCCAGAATGACGCTGATGACGCTCACCCCCCGCTGGCGGTAGGGCACCCCCATGCGGCCTACGATGTAGGTTCCATAGTCGTGGAGGAGGTTGTTGATGTGGTCGGTGGCGGACAGGTCCTCCACAATGATGCCGATGACGGCCAGGCGTGTGTCCATAGGCGTGTATCTCCTTTTTTGCAATAAAAAATGCCTGCACAGACCCACTGTGCAGGCAAAACAGGCGACAAAAGACGCTCCCCCGCACATTTGCGCGGGCGAGTGTGGAAAACAATCTGTCGTCTTTCCCTTCGGGGGACACCCTTGGGGTCAGCACAGGATGGATGGGGACCGTTGGCGGCGGGCGAGGGCCCAGCGCCGCAGGCGTTGTGTCGTAATACCATGACGGCAGCGCCGGAATGGTATTATGCCATGTTTTTTCGGTTGCCCCGCAAGGGGCGAGAAAAACGGCAATCATAATCCGGTATAATAGCCGCTTTGCGGCTATTATACCACAGTAGGGCGGGTTTGCAAGGGGTTTCCGCCCCCTGTGCCTCCGTTCTCCCTTTTGTAGGTGCGTTCTTCTCCACAGCCCAGGCTCAGGCTTGCCAGCCAGGGTTTGCTCCGCAGGGTGACTTTCTCCCCGATGAGAAAGTCACCAAAGAATCGCCAAAGGCGGGGCCTTCCCCCGCCTTGTGGAATCCACCCCGCGGTACGGGGTGTCCCTGCGTCCTCCTTTTTGCGGCCCTTGGCCTGGCGGGGTCACATAGATGGATCGGTAATTCTACCGAATATACCTGCTTCTCTGAAACATAATCCTTCTACTCCCAGGGCCTTACCCTGGTTGGCCGCTGTTCCCAGCGATCGGTAGCCTGGCTTCCGGCGGCGGGAACGCCGCTCTTCCAGAGTAGGCCCGGAGGTGGAAACCACCCAGCCATAGGGCCAGCTGCCCAGGGTAGCCTGGTGTGGTGGCACGGCTAGGCGCCACAGCAAGGGTAACGGGCCGAACACCAGCTTGACGCAGGTCCAGCCTCGTACCCCAAGGGAGGTCCTTAGGGGGGAACGCCCTAAGCGGGTTTTGGTTCCTTTTGCCCGCTCAAAAGGAACCCCCAGCGGGTAGCGTCCCCACCCGGCTGGCAAGCCTGAACGAGGCCTTTTAGAAGAACAACTCCTCAGTCTGCTTCGCAGACAGCTCCCCTTACACAGGGGAGCCTTTGAGCTAGGCAGTCACCGGGAGCCTGGCTTCCGGCAACTGGGAACAGTTGCACACCAGGGTGAGGCCCTGGCAATCGAAGTACAATGTTCCAGAGAAGCAGGCACGTTCCGTAGAATTTCCATGCCATCTATGTGACCCCACCGGGCCAAGGGCCGAAAACAGGAAGACGCAGGGACAGCCTCGTACCCCAAGGGAGGTCCTTAGGGGGGAACGCCCTAAGCGGGTTTTGGTGACTTTTGCCCGAACAAAAGTCACCCCAGCGGAGCGTCCCCGGCGGGGGCGCTGGTTTCCGCCGGGGAAATCGGAGAACGGCAAGCCCAGCGGAGCGTCCCCGGCTGGGGCAAGTGAAGAGTGAAGAGTGAAAAGTGAAGAAGTGCAGGGCTACCGCCCTGCGCCACAAAGGGTTTGCCTTTTCTCCCATTTGGTGATACAATGTCCCCTAGACTGTGCCGGGCATTTCCCGGCACCTGAAAAAGGAGTTACAACATGATGACTATGAAAAAGCGCATCACGTCTTTGCTTTTGGCCGCCGGGATGACCTTCTCCCTGGCCGCCTGTTCCACCCCCGCCGCCGAGCCCACCGACTCCCCCGCTCCCTCTGAGGAGATCGTGGCCGACCTGTCCCGAGACATCCTGGACTTCTCCGCCGGGCTCAAGGGCGACGAGACCATGCTCACCGCCAACGGCGAGGTGATTCCCGCCGACCTGTACCTGTACTTCCTGGCGGTGAACTGCGCCTATCTCACCCAGATGTACCAGGCCGATGTGGCCGACTACGCCGACCAGCTCAAGGAGGACAGCAAGACCGTCACCGCCTACTACAAGATTCTGGAGGCCAAGTGCGAGGAGCTGGGCTGCCCCCTCACCGACAAGCAGCAGACCGAGCTCAACGAGACCCTCATGTCCGAGGGCCAGGAGAAGTACGACCAGCGCAAGACCATCAACGGCCTCAGCGACGAGACCATGAAGTTCGTCTACTCCATCAACTACTTCTATGACAACGTCCTCAACGCCACCATCGGCCAGCCCACCGAGGACGACCTGAACAACTACGTCTATCAGACCCGCCACATCCTCCTGAAGACCGTGGACACCGAGGGTACCCCCACCGTCCAGGAGGACGGCTCCTACGCCTACCCCAAGCTGGACGACGAGACCATCGCCGAGAAGAAGGCCCTGGCTGAGGACATTCTGGCCCAGCTCAACGCCAGCGACGACCCCTCCACCCTCTTCAACGACCTGATGAACGAGTACAGCGAGGACGAGGGTCTGGAGCAGAGCCCCGACGGCTACACCGCCACCCTGGGCCAGATGGTCTCCGCCTATGAGAAGGCCGCTCTGGAGCTGGACTACGGCCAGGTGTCCGGCATTGTGGAGTCCGAGTACGGCTACCACATCATCATCCGGGACAAGGTGGCCGACACCAGCGAGTACGTGGACAAGTGGCGTGAGTACAAGATGGGTCAGCAGGTGGACCAGTGGATTGCCGACGCCGACATCCAGTCCACCGAGACTCTGGACAACCTGGACGTGGCCGACTTCTATGCCAAGTTCAACGCCTACCAGGTGGCTCTCAACGAGAAGTACACCGCCGCCCAGGAGACTCCCTCTCCCTCCGTCAACCCCTCCGCTGACCCTGAGGCCACCGGCTCGGTGGAGGACGAGGCTGTTGGTTAAATGAAGAACGAA
>NZ_SJOS01000066.1:0-13151 GCF_012027765.1 Pseudoflavonifractor sp. SW1122
AGGATTACTTGCGCTCCATAATCACCTTGGCAATCTGGATCACGATGGTGGGGATGAGGGCCAGGCCCACGATCTCGCCCAGATTGGCCACCCCAAAGGAGGGGGAGACCATAAACAGGGAGTTGAGACCGGGGACAAAGAGCACCAGCATCAGTAGCACCACACCAGCCAGAAACGCCCAGATGGAGGCCTTGTTGCTGGAGAACTTCAGCCGGAAGATGGACTCGGCGCCCCGGCAGTTGAAGCCGTGGAACAGGCGGGCCAGAGTCAGAGTGGAGAAGGCCATGGTGGTAGCCAGAGCGGCGTCGCCATTCTGATAGCCCAGATAGAAGGCAATCATGGTGACAATGGCGATGAGCAGACCCTGGATGCCGATACGGGCCAGCAGAGGCCGGGTGAGGATGGGCTCCTTGGGGTCACGGGGTTTCTGATTGAGCAGCCCACGGCGGGCGGGCTCCATGCCGATGGCGATGGCGGGCAGGGAGTCGGTGAGCAGGTTGATAAACAGCAGATGCACCGCCTCAAAGGGAGCGGGCAGGGCCATCAGGGAGGCGTACACCACGCAGAAGATACCGGCGGTGTTGCCGGAGAGCAGGAACTGAATGGCGTTTTTAATGTTGGCGTACACGCTGCGGCCGTTGACCACCGCCTTGACGATGGTGGCAAAGTTGTCGTCGGCCAGAATCATAGAGGCGGCGTCCTTGGATACCTCGGTGCCGGTGATGCCCATGGCCACGCCGATGTCTGCCTTTTTCAGGGCGGGGGCGTCGTTGACGCCGTCACCGGTCATGGACACGATGTTACCCCGGCGCTGCCAGGCGTTGACGATGCGGATTTTGTGCTCCGGGGACACACGGGCGTAGACGGAGACAGAGGCCAGGCAGGCGTCCAGCTGCTCGTCGGTCATGTTGTCCAGCTCCACACCGGACAGGGCCTGATCGCCCTCCTGGAAGATGCCCAGCTGCTTGGCGATGGCGGTGGCGGTAATCTTGTGGTCGCCGGTGATCATGATGGTGCGAATGCCGCCCTGCTTGGCGTCTGCCACGGCCTGAATGGCCTCGGGACGGGGCGGGTCGATCATGGAGATGAGGCCCAGGAAGGTGAATTCCTGTTCATCGTCCAGGGACAGGGGACGAATGGCGTCCAGCTCCCGGTAGGCAAAGGCCAGCACCCGCAGACCCTCGGTGGACAGCTGGGTGTTGACGCGGCCGATCTCCTCTTTCATCTCCTGGGTCAGAGGCACCCGGCCCTCGCTGGTGAGCAGCCACTTGGAGCGGTCCAGCAGCACGTCCATGGCGCCCTTGGTGAAGAGGGTAGGCACGCCATCAATGTCGTGGAGGGTACTCATGAGCTTGCGGTCGGAGTCAAAGGCCAGCTCACCCAGACGGGGGTGCTGCACCCGGTAGGTCTCCTCTTCTACGCCGAAATGTTCGCCCAGCATCACCAGGGCCACCTCCGTGGGGTCGCCGATGGAGGTGCCGGTCTCCTCCTCATGGGTGGCGTCGCTGGCCAGCAGAGCGGCCTTCAGAAGCAGGCGCTGGACGTGGTTGGCCAGGTTCAAGTCCTTGCCCTCCACCAGAGCGCCGTCGGCGTACACCTTTTGGGGAGTCATCTTGTTCTGGGTCAGGGTGCCGGTCTTATCCGAGCAGATGACGGACACGCAGCCCAGGCTCTCCACGGCCTTCAGGTCCTTCATGATGGCGTTTTGTTTGGCCATCTTCTGGGTGCCCATGGCTAACACAATGGTGACGATGGAGGACAGGGCCTCGGGGATGGCGGCCACGGCCAGAGCCACGGCAAACATCAGAGCGTCCAGAATCTCCATGTTGCTGCGGAACACGGACAGGCCAAAGACGATGGCGCAGATGACCATGATGACGATGGCCAGCTTGGCGCTGAAGTTGTCCAGGCTCTCCTGGAGGGGGGTCTTGCGCTGCTGGGTCTGATTCATCAAGGTGGCGATCTTACCTAGCTCGGTGTTCATGCCGGTGGCGGTGACCAGCACGGTGGCACGGCCATAGGTCACCAGGGAGCCGGAGAAGACCATGTTCTTCTGGTCGCCCAGAGCCACCTGGTCGGCGTGGATGACGTCGGCGGTCTTGTCCACGCCTTCGCTCTCACCGGTGAGGGAGCTCTCATTGACCTTGAGGGAGTAGTTTTCCAGAATGCGGCCGTCGGCCACCACCATGTCGCCGGCCTCCAGCAGCACGATGTCGCCGGGGACGATCTGGGTGGAGGGGATCTCCATGCGCTTGCCGTCCCGTAGCACTTTCGCTGTGGGGGAGGACATGGCTTTCAGGCTCTCCAGGGATTTTTCCGCCTTGAAGTACTGCACGGTACCCAGAATGGCGTTGAGGATGAGCACGGCGATGATGACGATGGTGCTTTCCAGATTGCCGGAGGCGGCGGAGATGAGGGCGGCGATGATGAGGATGATCACCAGTAGGTCTTTGAACTGCTCGGCAAAGACCTGGAGCACACTCTTTTTCTCGCCCTCAGCCAGCTGGTTGGGGCCGAACTGCTGGGCCCGAGCTTGGGCTTCCTGGCCAGACAGTCCGTTGACACTGGTTTTCTGAGTCTCCAGGGCCTGCTGTGGGGTTTGTTTGTAGTAGGCGTCTGTCATTGGTATTCCTTCCTTCCATGTGTTGAGTTGGGGGCGGAGAGGCAAAATAAAAAAGACCCTCCGCCAACTGCCCGCAAAGCGACAGTTGTCGAAAAGTCTTGTTACCACACAGGGTGCATACCGCCAGGCCAGCACGCTGACCGAGGTGTTGACGGCATAGCTTCAAACTACTCCCTTTTCAACTGCCGTCATTCTATCATGGGGGTGTGAGAAAGTCAAGGATGAATTTCCCTTTGCCCAGGATGGACGGAGGTACCTTCTCAGTATTTCCAGAGAATAGGGGCAGTAAACGGGAGCGGCGTGCCGTCGCCGCTCCCGTTTCCAGGTTACAGCCCGCTGTTTCCGTAGTTGGACAGCACCCGGGCAGAGGGGTCGTCCACGTTGCACCCTGGCCAGGTCTTGTTGGGCATCCAGAAGTCAGTGACCATCTGGCTCTGGCCGGGATAGTGGGCTTCAAACAGTTCCCGGTAGAGCAGAGACTCCTTGGTGAAGGGCTGGGCGTGGGTGTAGACCTTGCGCCGAGCCTGGAATTCTTGGTCGGTGTAGCAGGTCTCTGCATAGGCTTTCAGGTCGTCCACCATGGAGTGGCCCACGGCGTCGGAGAAGGCCGCCTTCTCCCGGTAGAGAATGTGCAGAGGCAGCCAATCCCCTTCAAATGCACGGCGTAGCAAGTATTTTCCCTTGCCATAGGTGTTGCACTTCAGACGGGGGTCAATGGCCATCACATAGCGCACAAAGTCCAGGTCACCAAAGGGCACCCGGGCCTCCAGAGCGTTCACCGAGATGCACCGGTCTGCCCGCAGTACGTCGTACATGTGGATTTCCCGAATCCGCTTGGCGGCCTCCTTCTGGAAGGCCTGGGGGGAGGGGGCGAAGTCGGTGTACTTGTAGCCGAACAGCTCGTCGGAGATCTCCCCGGTGAGGAGCACCCGGATGTCCGTGCGTTCATGGATGGCCTTGCACAGCAGATACATGCCAATGCTGGCCCGGATGGTGGTGATGTCGTAGGTGGCCAGCAGCTCCACCACTGGCTCCAGGGCGGTGAGCACATCCTGCCGGGTGATGATGACCTCGGTGTGGTCGCTGCCGATGTAGTCGGCCACCTCCCGGGCGTATTTCAGGTCGATGGCATCCCGGTCCATGCCGATGGCAAAGGTGCGGATGGGAGTGGGGGACGCTTTGGCGGCGACTGCGCACACCAGAGAGGAGTCCAGCCCGCCGCTGAGGAGAAAGCCCACCGGGGCGTCGGACACCAGACGTTTTTGAATCCCAGCCACCAGCTTTTCCCGGATGTTGGTGCAGATGGTGTCCAGGTCTCCGTTCACCACCTGGTCCACGCGGGTCATGTCCGCATAGCGTACAAACTGTCCGTCCAGATAGTAGTGGCCAGGGGGGAAGGGGAGAATGCGGCCCACCAGCCCCACCAGGTTTTTGGGCTCGCTGGCAAAGAGGATGGCCCCGGCCTGGTCGTAGCCGTAGTATAGGGGACGAATGCCCAGAGGGTCCCGGGCGGCGATCACGTGGCCACCCTGGGTGTCCAGAATGATACAGGCAAACTCCGCATCCAGCTGGGCAAACAGGTCCACTCCGTGCTCGAAATAGAGGGGGAGGAGAATCTCACAGTCGGATTGGCTCTGAAAGGTGTATTTATCCTTGAGTTGTTCCCGTATGGCCTCAAAGCCGTATAGTTCCCCGTTGCACACCCCATAGCAGCCATGGAGAACGAAGGGCTGCATTCCCTGGGGCTGTAGCCCCATAATGGCCAGGCGGTGAAAGCCCAGCAGCCCCATTCCGGTGTCCACAATGCGGGAGTTGTCCGGGCCCCGGGACTTGGTTTTGTAGAAGCCTTGGGTAAATGCCGTCACGTCAGCGTTTGGGGTGCAATATCCCATAATGGAACACATGTTGATGCCTCCTTGTGCGCCTGTGCCCATACCTCCACCGAGGTATGGGCACAGGCATGTATATTCAAATAGGTATAGTGATTACCGGACCCCGAACAGCAGCTGTCCGTAGGAGGGGTAGGGCCAGAAGGAACTGGCGGTGATGGTTTCGGCCTGGTCCACCGCCTGGCGCAGCTGGGCCATGGCGGGGAGCATCGCGTCCCGCACCGCCTCCGAGGTGGCGGTGACATCCGCCATCTGCTCCACGCGACTGGTCACCGCCTCCAGGGCTTCCATGCCCTGGGCGATCTGGTCGGTGAGGGTGCTCAGCTGCTCCAGCAGCTTGGTCTCGTGGGTGCAGGGCAGAGTGTCCACCACACTGCGTTTGGCAGCGATACCCTGGGCCACATGGGTGGCGTAGCTCTGGACGGCGGGGAGAATGTCCTGGCGGGCCATGTCGATCATGGTGTTGGCCTCGATCTCCACCGTTTTGCAGTAGTTGTCCAGCATGATCTCACAGCGGGAGTGGAGCTCAGGCACGGAGAATACCCCGTGGCGGGTGAGCATCTCCACGTTTTTCTCGTGCAGCAGGTAGGGCATGCAGTCGGCGGTGGTGGGCAGGTTGAGCAGCCCACGGGCTTTGGCCTCTTCAATCCAGCTCTCATCGTAGCCGTTGCCGTCAAAGAGAATGCGCTTGTGCTGGCGAATGACGTCCCGGAGAATGTGGTGGATTTCCGCCACCCGATCCTGGGCCTGTTCCAGGCGGTCGGCGTACTGGCGCAGGGACTCCGCCACAGCGGCGTTGAGCATCATGTTGGCACAGGCGATGGAGTTGGAGGAGCCCAACATGCGGAACTCAAACTTGTTGCCGGTGAAGGCGAAGGGGGAGGTGCGGTTGCGGTCAGTGGTGTCCCGGGGCAGCGGGGGCAGGGCGTGGACGCCCAGCTTCACGCGCTCGGCCTGGGGGGCGGTGTACTGGCTGCCCTCCTCCATGGACTTGAGAATGCCGGACAGCTCATCCCCCAGGAAGATGGACACCACGGCGGGGGGCGCTTCATGGGCGCCCAGGCGGTGGTCGTTGCCAGCGGTGGCCACAGACAGCCGCAGCAGATCCTGGTAGTCGTCCACCGCCTGGATGACGGCACACAGGCAGAGGAGGAACCGGGTGTTCTCGTGGGGCTTGGCGCCGGGGGAGAGAAGGTTCACTCCGGTGTTGGTGGCCATGGACCAGTTGTTGTGCTTGCCCGAGCCATTGACCCCGGCAAAGGGCTTTTCATGGAGCAGACACACCAGACCGTGCTTGGCAGCCACCTTCTGCATGATCTCCATGGTCAGCTGGTTGTGGTCGGTGGCAATGTTGGTGGTGGTGTAGATGGGGGCCAGCTCGTGCTGCGCGGGAGCCACCTCGTTGTGCTGGGTCTTGGCCAGAATGCCCAACTTCCACAGATCTTCGTTGAGTTCCTCCATGTAGGCGGCCACCCGCTCCTTGATGTTGCCGAAATAGTGGTCGTTGAGCTCCTGCCCCTTGGGGGAGCGGGCGCCGAAGAGGGTGCGCCCGGTGTAGATGAGGTCGGGCCGCTGGTCGTACAGCTTCCGGTCCACCAGGAAGTACTCCTGTTCCGGGCCCACCGAGGTGCGCACCGACTTCACATCGGTGTCCCCCAGCAGATGGAGCACCCGCAGAGCCTGGCGGTTCAGAGCCTCCATGGAGCGCAGCAGGGGGGTCTTCTTGTCCAGTGCCTCGCCGCCGTAGGAGCAGAAGGCGGTGGGAATGCACAACGTCTTGCCCTTGATGAAGGCGTAAGAGGTGGGGTCCCAGGCGGTATAGCCCCGGGCCTCAAAGGTGGCTCGCAGCCCGCCGGAAGGGAAGGAGGAGGCGTCGGGCTCCCCTCGGATCAGCTCCTTGCCGGAGAACTCCATAATCACGCCGCCGTCCGGGGCGGGGGAGATGAAGCTGTCGTGCTTCTCGGCGGTGACGCCGGTCATGGGCTGGAACCAGTGGGTAAAGTGGGTGGCACCCTGCTCCACCGCCCAGTCCCGCATGGCGGCGGCCACCACATTGGCCACGGGCAGGTCCAGGGGCGTTCCCTCCTCCATGGTACAGCGCAGGGAACGGTAAATATCTTGAGGAAGGCGGGCCTTCATCACACGCTGGTCAAATACCTGACTTCCAAAATAGCTGGGCACGTTGGTCATGTTCATCCATCCTCTCCAGAAAATAAAAACGGACAGCGACGTCATAGAACTGAGCTCCATGACGTCGTTGTCCGTTGGATGGGCTTATGATACGCCCCGTTTTCGCCAAAGTCAAGTGTGAAAATGCTGCAAAGTGAAGTGGCTGTTTCTGGCAGAAACTTGTGAAAACTGCCATTTGTGTTCCAGGGGGTTGACAAGCTCCGGGGGTGTGTCGTATACTTTAACGAAATAAATAGTCCGCGCGCGGCGCACGGATGTATTTACAAATACGAGATTGACAAGGGTGTCAAGGAATCCCACGGACAAGGTGGTCTGAGGGTTCTTTGGCGCCCTTGTGTTCGTTTTACAGATATTCCAAAGGGGGAGTCACCATGACAAAGCCATCCATGCAAACCCTATACTGCCCGCAGCTGGAGCATGACAACTGCGGCATCGGGGCCGTTGTGGACATCCACGGCCGGAAAACCCATCAAATTGTAGCAGATGCCCTGCACATTGTGGAAAACCTGGAACACCGGGCCGGAAAAGATGCCCAGGGCAAGACCGGGGACGGCGTTGGCATTCTGGTTCAGATCAGCCACCGCTTTTTCACCAAGGTATGTGCCCAATTGGGCATTGCTCTGGGCGGGGAGCGGGAATACGGCGTTGGCATGTTCTTCTTTCCCCAGGACGAACTGAAACGCAGCCGGGCCATGAAGATGTTCGAGGTCATTGTGGCCAAGGAGGGGCTGGAGTTTTTGGGTTGGCGTCCAGTGCCCACCGCCCCTCAGGTGCTGGGGGAGAAGGCACTGGCGTGTATGCCTGCCATCTACCAGGGCTTTGTGAAAAAGCCCAAGGACATCCCGGCGGGGCTGGCCTTTGACCGAAAGTTGTACATGGTGCGCCGGGTCTTCGAGCAGAGCAACGACAACACCTATGTGCCCTCTCTGTCCAGCCGCACCATGGTCTATAAGGGGATGTTCCTGGTGGGGCAGCTGCGCACCTTCTTTTTGGATTTGCAGGATGAGGACTTCGACTCTGCCATCGCCCTGGTGCACTCCCGCTTCTCCACCAACACCAACCCCAGCTGGGAGCGGGCCCACCCCAACCGCTTCATCGTTCACAACGGGGAGATCAACACCATCCGGGGCAACGCCGACAAGATGCAGGCTCGGGAGGAGACCATGTCCACCCCCGCCTTCTCGGAAGACGACTTGACCAAGGTGCTGCCAGTGATCCACGCCGACGGCTCCGACTCGGCCATGCTGGACAACACCCTGGAGTTTCTGGTCATGAGCGGCATGGAGCTGCCTCTGGCGGTGATGGTGGCCATCCCCGAGCCCTGGAGCCACAACGACACCATCTCCCAGCCCCTCCGGGACTTCTACCAGTACTACGCCACCATGATGGAGCCCTGGGACGGCCCCGCCTCCATTCTCTTCTCCGACGGTGATGTGATGGGAGCGGTGCTGGACCGCAACGGCCTGCGCCCCTCCCGCTACTATATCACCAGCGACGGGCGGCTCATCCTCTCCTCGGAGGTGGGGGTGCTCCCCATTCCAGAAGACCAGATCGTCACCAAGGAGCGACTACACCCCGGGAAGATGCTGCTGGTGGACACGGTACAGGGCCGGGTGTATTCGGACGAGGAGATCAAGGAACGATACGCCGGGAAGGAGCCCTACGGGGAGTGGCTGGACAGCAACCTGGTGGAGCTCCACGACTTGAAGGTTCCCAACCAGCCGGTGCCCCCTCTGAGCCGGGAGTACTGCGCCCGGCTGCAAATGGCCTTTGGCTACACCTATGAGGAGTACCGCAGCAGCGTGTGCTCCATGGCCCTCAATGGCAGCGAGCCCATTGGGGCCATGGGCGTGGACACCCCGCTGGCAGTGCTCTCCAACCAGTATCAGCCCCTGTTCCACTACTTCAAGCAGATGTTTGCCCAGGTGACCAACCCGCCCATCGACTCGGTGCGGGAGAAAATCGTCACCTCCACCACCGTCTACGCCGGGAAAAACGGCAATCTGCTCCAGGAGCAGCCGGAGAACTGCCGGGTGTTGAAAATCAACAACCCCATTTTGAACGACCTGGACCTGTTGAAGATCAAGACCATGAACCGCCCCGGCTTCCAGGTGGCCACGGTCTCCATCCTCTACTATAAAAACACCCCTATGGACCGGGTGCTGGAGCAGCTGTTTGTCCAGGTGGACAAGGCCTACCGCAAGGGAGCCACCATCCTCATCCTCTCCGACCGTGGGGTGGACGAAAACCACGTGGCCATTCCGTCCCTGTTGGCGGTGTCGGCGGTGCACAAGTACCTGGTGAAGACCAAGAAGTGCACGGCCATGTCCCTGATTCTGGAGTCCGGGGAGCCCCGGGAGGTGCACCACTTTGCCTGTCTGCTGGGCTACGGCGCCTGCGCCGTCAACCCCTACCTGGCCCACGCCACGGTGGCTCAGCTGGTGCAGGACGGCCTGCTGCAAAAGGATTATTATGCTGCGGTGGAGGACTACGACCACGCCATCCTCCAGGGCATCGTGAAGATCGCCTCCAAGATGGGCATTTCCACCATCCAGTCCTACCAGGGCAGCCAGATTTTCGAGTGCATCGGCATCAGCCGTGCCGTCATCGACACCTACTTTACCGGAACTATCAGCCGCATTGGCGGCATCACCCTGGAGGATATCGCCGCCCAGGCCGATGCCCAGCACTCCAAGGCCTATGACCCCCTGGGGCTGGCGGTGAATCTGACTCTGCCCTCGGTGGGACGCCACAAGATGCGCAGCCAGGGGGAAGAGCACCGCTACAATCCCCAGACCATCCACCTGTTGCAGCAGTCCACCCGCACGGGAGACTACGAGATGTTCCGGCAGTATACCGCTCAGGTGGACCAGGAGAACTTCGGCACCCTCCGCTCCCTCATGGAGTTCAACTACCCGGAACAGGGGGTGCCTCTGGAGGAGGTGGAGAGCGTGGAGAGCATTGTCACCCGCTTTAAAACCGGGGCCATGTCCTACGGCTCCATCTCCCAGGAGGCCCACGAGGCTCTGGCGGTGGCCATGAACCGCCTCCACGGCAAGTCCAACAGCGGCGAGGGCGGCGAGAGCGACGAGCGGCTGGAGTCGGCGGGCACCGACCATGACCGCAGCTCCGCCATCAAGCAGGTGGCCAGCGGCCGCTTCGGCGTCACCAGCCGCTATCTGGTCAGCGCCAAGGAACTGCAAATCAAGATGGCCCAGGGTGCCAAGCCCGGCGAGGGCGGACACTTACCCGCCCAGAAGGTATACCCCTGGATTGCCAAGACCCGCCACTCCACCCCCGGCGTGAGCCTCATCTCGCCGCCGCCCCACCACGACATCTACTCCATTGAGGACCTGGCCCAGCTCATCTATGACCTGAAAAACGCCAACAAGTACGCCCGCATCTCGGTGAAGCTGGTGTCTGAGGCTGGCGTGGGCACCGTGGCCGCTGGCGTGGCCAAGGCGGGTGCCCAGGTAATTTTGATCTCCGGGTACGACGGCGGTACCGGAGCTGCCCCCCTGAGCTCCATTTTGGATGCGGGCCTGCCCTGGGAGCTGGGCCTGGCGGAGACCCACCAGACCCTGTTGAAAAATGATCTCCGGGACCGGGTGCGCATTGAGACCGACGGTAAACTCATGAGCGGCAAGGACGTGGCCGTGGCCGCCTTGCTGGGGGCCGAGGAGTTCGGCTTTGCCACCGCCCCCCTGGTGACCTTGGGGTGTGTGATGATGCGGGTGTGCAACCTGGACACCTGCCCCATGGGCGTGGCCACCCAGAACCCGGAACTGCGCAAGCGGTTCATGGGCAAGCCCGAGTATGTGGAAAACTTCATGCGCTTCATCGCCCAGGAGCTGCGGGAGTACATGGCCAAGCTGGGCGTGCGCACCATCGACGAGATGGTGGGCCGTACCGACCTGCTCCGCCAGAGAACCGATTTGACGGGCAACGCCGCCCAGGTGGATTTGAGTGGAATTCTGGCCCAGGTCCCGGACAGCCAGACCATCTTTGATCCCCAGCACGCCTACGACTTCCATCTGGAGCGCACCAAGGACGAGCAGGTGCTGCTCAAGAGCGCCAAGATCAAGGACAGCCTGTCCAGTGGCCGGGCCCACACCGTGGAGGTACAGCTGTTGAACACCGACCGCAGCTTCGGCACCCTGCTGGGCTCCGAGCTCACCCGACGCCATCCCCACGGCCTGCCCCAGGACACCATCACCGTCCGCTGCCATGGGGCGGGAGGCCAGAGCTTCGGCGCCTTCATCCCCCAGGGCCTCACCCTGGAGCTGGAGGGAGACAGCAACGACTACTTCGGCAAGGGCCTGTCCGGCGGCAAGCTGGTGGTGTATCCCCCCAAGCAGGCGAACTTTGTCCCCCATGAGAATATCATCATCGGCAACGTGGCCCTGTACGGCGCCACCTCCGGCCAGGCCTACATCAACGGCATGGCAGGGGAGCGGTTCTGTGTGCGTAACTCCGGCGCCCGTGCCGTGGTGGAAGGCGTGGGCGAGCACGGCTGCGAGTATATGACCGGCGGCTGTGTGGTGGTATTGGGCCCCACGGGTAAGAATTTCGCCGCCGGTATGAGCGGCGGCGTGGTGTATGTGCTGGACGAGGGCAACGCTCTGTACCGGAACCTGAACAAGGGCCAGGTGCTCATGGAGAAGGTGGAGAGCAAGTTCGACCGGGAGGAGCTGCGGCAGATGCTCCAGGACCATGTGGCCGCCACCGGCTCGGAGAAGGCCCGACAGGTGCTGGACGACTTTGACGCCTATCTGCCCCGGTTCAAGAAGATCATCCCCGGAGAATATAAGAAGCTCATGCAGCTCTCCGCCCAATTTGAAGAGCAGGGCATGAATCGGGAAGAGGCCCAGATCGAGGCGTTCTATGCCAGCGTGGCAGGAAAGGAAGGTTGAGGAAGATGGGAAAGCCCACAGGATTTATGGAATATCAACGGCAGAACGGGCCTTCCGTCCCGCCTCTGGAGCGCATAAAGAACTTTGACGAGTTCCATACCACCCTCACCCTCCAGCAGCAACAGCGGCAGGGGGCCCGGTGTATGGACTGCGGCGTCCCCTTCTGTCAGGCGGGGATGATGATCGGCGGCATGGCCTCTGGTTGTCCCCTCCACAACCTGGTGCCTGAGATCAACGATCTGGTATACCACGGCAACTGGGAACAGGCGTATATCCGCCTCAGCCGCACCCACTGCCTGCCCGAGTTTACCTCCCGGGTGTGTCCCGCCCTGTGTGAGGCGGCCTGCACCTGCGGGGAGTATAGTGAGCCGGTCACCACCAAGGACAACGAACGCCAGGTCATTGAGTACGCCTTTGCCCATGGCCTGGTGAGCGGGGAGCCTCCCAAGGTGCGCACGGGCAAGCGGGTGGCTGTGGTGGGCAGCGGCCCGGCCGGGCTGTCTGCGGCGCTGCTGCTCAACCAGCGCGGCCACTCTGTGACGGTGTTTGAACGCCACGACCGCCCCGGCGGGCTGTTGCGCTACGGCATTCCCAATATGAAGCTGGACAAAAAGGTCATCGACCGCCGCGTTACCCTCATGGAGCAGGCGGGGGTGGAATTCCGGTGCAATGTGGACGTGGGCCGCACCGTCACCGCCCAGGAGCTGCTGGAGCAGTACGACCGGGTGATTCTGGCCTGCGGGGCCAGCCAGCCCCGGGACCTGCCAGTGCCTGGGCGGGAGGCCCAGGGGGTGATGTTCGCCGTGGACTTCCTCTCACAGGTGACGAAAGAACTGCTGGACAGCGACTTCCAAACCGTCCCCACCCACCTGGCCGAGGGCAAGCAGGTGCTGGTCATCGGCGGCGGCGACACGGGCAACGACTGTGTGGGCACCGCCATCCGCCTGGGAGCAGCGGGGGTGACCCAGCTGGAGATGATGCCCAAGGCCCCGGAGACCCGCACGCCCAGCAACCCCTGGCCCCAGTGGCCCCGGGTGCTAAAGACCGACTACGGCCAGCAGGAGGCCATCGCTGTGTTTGGCGAAGACCCACGCCGCTACCAGACCACGGTGAAGGAGTTCAAGCAGGACGCGGAGGGCAAAGTGTGCGGGGCTGTGCTGGTGAGCCTGGAACCCAAAAAGGACGAGGCCACCGGACGGATGCAGATGGTACCTGTGGAGGGCAGCGAGGTGGAAGTGCCCGCCGACCTGGTGCTCATCGCCGCAGGCTTTTTGGGCAGTGAGGAGTATGTGGCTCAGGCCTTCGGCGTGGAGCGGGACGGCCGCACCAACGTGGCCACCCAGCCCGGCGGCTATGAGACCAGCGTGGAGCGGGTGTTTACCGCCGGAGACATGCACCGGGGCCAATCCCTGGTGGTGTGGGCCATTGCCGAGGGCCGGGAAGCGGCCCGGGCGGTGGATGCCTCCCTCATGGGATACAGCAACCTATCATGATACAGAGAGTCCGGCACGGGGGTATCCTCGTGCCGGACTCCTT
>NZ_SJOS01000067.1:0-12995 GCF_012027765.1 Pseudoflavonifractor sp. SW1122
ATAAAAAGCCTGTTGGATATCCTAGAGCATACCTAACACGACCAGCTACTGTGCAAAACATTTTTTGTGAAACCATAAATTTACACAAAGATGTTTTACCTGAACCCGCATCTCCACAAAGAATGACGATTTGATAAGATTTGAAAGAGTTAATAATTTCTTTAGCTGTATTTTGTAGTGATTTCGTAAAAATGTAGTAATTATTCAACATTATAGTTACTCGTCCTCCGTACGCTTTATGGTTTCGATATGGGGCCTTATCATTTCGGAACGTCTTATCAATTCCTCCATGGAGGTACTTTTAGTTAATTCTTCAGTTGCTATATTGATTAGGGTTTCGTTGAAATCTTGTATGGCCGATTTTATCCTATTGTTTTTAGAATTAGAGTATGTACTAAATTTTGAAAAATAAACAACAGCAATTGCTATAGAAAAGAGACATGTCCAAAAAGAGGGGGAATTCCAGAAATGCCAGCTTTGATTCAAATCGTGAACAAAATCTCCAATGAACGTGCCGATAAATGCACCTAAAAGCAAGTTAATGAGTGGATCGATGAAGGGATATTTAATGTGTACTTTATGTACTTGCTTAACAAACTTTCTCATATAGATTCCCCATCGCGAATGATTATTAGTGTTATGATATATCGATTTATTATAAACATGATTATATCGTCAATATTAGGCAAGTTCAATGGCCAGTTCTAGGGAGTTATTGTAGTTCTGTGTGAAAGTAGGCTTAGTGCTAGACTAGCAAAAGCTACGTGTTTGAGAGTTGGAAGGGCAAAATATATCGAAAGTGAACTCTTTTGTTGGGAAATTTAAAATGTTAATGAATGTGCCAAGTATTGAACTATATGCAAATGATATTTCCGTTGACAACCGCCGAAAAAAGGACTAAACTGGCATGTCGACAGGGGAGCTCCAGGGAAGGAGCTGAGAGGCAGGTATATCCTGCGACCCTTAACCTGATCTGGGTAATGCCAGCGTAGGGAGCATCCGTGTTTTGTCATGCCCCGCCGGTATTGCCGGCGGGGCATTTTTTATGGATATGGAGGAAGTGCTATGAAAGCAAGTGTTGCCATTCAGAGTCTGCCCCAGGCAGACAACGACCAGGAACTGGTGCGCATGGTGGACGAGGTCATCGACTACATCCGCTCCACGGGCCTGGACTACTATGTGGGCCCCTTTGAGACCACCATCGAGGGGGACAACTACGACCAGCTCATGGATATTGTCAAGGAGTGCCAGCACGTGGCCGTCCGGGCGGGTGCCCCCAAGGTGTCCGCCTACATCAAGGTGGTCTACGAGCCGGAAGGGGAGATTCTCACCATTGATCAGAAAGTTACCAAACACCACCAGGGCTAAACTGCCCGGGATCGCCGGGGTGGCGGTGCTGCTGGTGGTGTGGCAGCTGGTGTGTGTGTCCGGGCTGGTGCCCAGTTACATGCTGCCCTCCCCGGTGCAGGTGGTCACCGCCTTTGTCACCGACGCCCCCTCCCTGTGGGAAAACCTGCTCATCACCTTGCAGGAGGCTGCCCTGGGCCTGTGCATCGGGGTGGCGGTGGGCTTTGTGTTCGCCGTGGCCATGGATGCCTTTGAATTGCTGTACAAGATTTTCTACCCCATTCTGGTCATCACCCAGACTATCCCCACCGTGGCCATTGCGCCCCTGTTGGTGCTGTGGTTTGGCTATGAGATGACTCCCAAGGTCATTTTGGTGGTGCTGGTCACCTTTTTCCCGGTGACGGTGGGGCTGCTGGACGGCTTCCGGGGGGTGGACCCCGACGCCGTGGGGCTGCTGCGCTCCATGGGTGCGGGTCGGTGGCAGATTTTCCGCTACTTGAAATGCCCCTGGGCTCTGCCCCAGTTCTTTTCTGGGTTGCGCATTGCCGCCGCCTACTCCATTGTGGGCGCCGTCATCAGCGAGTGGCTGGGCGGCTTCGGCGGCCTGGGCGTGTACATGACCCGGGTGAAAAAGGCCTTTGCCTTTGACAAGATGTTTGCTGTGATCTTTTTGATTTCCGCCCTGTCCCTGGCCCTCATGGCCCTGGTGGGGTGGCTGGAGCGGCGGTGCATGCCCTACCGCTCCGTGGATGAGGAGAAGAGGAGGAACAAAGGATGAAGAAATGGACATATCGTCTGCTGGCCGGGGCGCTGACCCTGGGCCTGGCGGCGTCTCTCACTGCCTGCGGGCAGAAGACCGAGAACAACACCCAGGACGGAGAGAAGGACCTGGAGAAGATCACCTTCGTGCTGGACTGGACCCCCAACACCAACCACACCGGCATCTATGTGGCCATGGCCAACGGCTATTTTGAGGATGCCGGCCTGGAGGTGGAGGTGGTACAGCCCCCCGAGGACGGCGCGGAGGTGCTGGTGGCCTCGGGCAAGGCCCAGTTCGGCGTGTCCTTCCAGGACTACATCGCCCCCGGCCTCATTGGGGACGACCCCCTGCCCATCACCGCTGTGGCTGCCATCATCCAGCACAACACCTCCGGCATCATCTCCCGGGCTGGAGAGGGGATGGACACCCCCAAGGGCCTGGAGGGCCACAAGTACGCCACCTGGGACCTGCCCGTGGAGAAGGCCACCATCCAGCAGGTGATGGAGGCCGACGGCGGCGACTTCTCCAAGGTGGAGCTCATCCCCTCCACCGTCACCGACGAGGTGTCTGCTCTGGAGAGCAAGTCGGTGGACGCCATCTGGATTTACTACGGCTGGGCGGGCATCGCCTGTGAGGTGGCGGGTCTGGACACCGACTACTTCGAATTTGCCGACATCGACCCGGTGTTTGACTTCTACACCCCTGTGATCATCGGCAACAATACCTATCTCAGCGAGCACGAAGAGGAGTCCAAGGCCTTTATGGCTGCGGTGACCCAGGGCTATGAGTACGCCATGGAGCACCCCGAGGAGGCCGCCCAGATTCTCATGGAGGCCGCCCCCGAGCTCAAGAGCAACGAGGAGCTGGTGGTGGCCAGCCAGAAGTACCTGGCCAAGGAGTACCAGGCGGACGCGGAGCGCTGGGGCGAGATGGACCCGGACCGCTGGAGCGGCTTCTTCACCTGGCTCAACGACAACCAGCTGCTGGAGGGCACCGTGGACCCCAACGCCGGATTCTCCAACGACTACCTGCCCCAGAAGTGACCGTGGACAAGCTGGAAGTACGCAACGTCAGCCTGGCCTTTGGAGACAACCAGGTCCTCCGTGATGTGTCCATCCACCTCAAGGAGGGGGAGCTGGTGTGCCTGCTGGGGGTGAGCGGCGGCGGAAAGACCACCCTGTTTAACGTCATTTCCGGCCTGCTCCGACCCGATGAAGGGCAGGTGTTTCTGGACGGGGAGGACGTGACGGGCCAGCCCGGCCGCATCAGCTACATGCTGCAAAAGGACCTGCTGCTGCCCTACCGCACCATTGAGGACAATGTGGCGCTGCCGTTGATGCTGCGGGGGATGAAGAAGAAAGAGGCCCGAGCCCAGGCCGCCGCCCTGTTTGCCCAGTTCGGGCTGGAGGGCACCGAGAAGAAGTGGCCGGGGCAGCTGTCCGGCGGCATGCGCCAGCGGGCAGCCCTGCTGCGCACCTACCTGTTCTCCCAGAACGTGGCGCTGCTGGACGAGCCCTTTTCCGCCCTGGACACCCTCACCAAGTCCTCGGTGCACGAGTGGTATTTGAAGGTGATGGAGGACATTCGCCTGTCCACCCTCTTCATCACCCATGACATTGACGAGGCCATCCTCCTCTCCGACCGCATCTATCTTCTCATGGACGGCCGCATTGGGGAGGAAATCGTGGTGCAAGAGCCCCGGCCCCGCCACGTGGAGTTCAACCTCACCCCGGAATTTTTGGCGTACAAGCGGCGCATCATCGCCGCCCTCCACGCCCAGGGGTGAGAGAGTTACATTTTATACCAGAAAGTTACCCCCGTACCACCGGGAAATTGGCGAGGCCGTGCCTTGACTTGTCCCGGGGTACGGGGGTAAAATATTTCGTATTATTTTTTGACAGGGCCGGGCAATGGGGTCCGGCGCAAGGGCGCATCTTCCTGTCCAAAGGAGGAAGCACATATGGCCATGAATACGAAATTTATCTTTGTCACCGGGGGTGTGGTGTCCGGTCTGGGCAAGGGCATCACCGCCGCTTCACTGGGCCGCCTGCTGAAACAGCGGGGGCTGCGGGTGAAGGTGCAGAAGCTGGACCCCTACCTCAACGTGGACCCGGGCACCATGAGCCCCTACCAGCACGGAGAGGTATTCGTCACCGACGACGGGGCGGAGACCGACCTGGATTTGGGCCACTACGAGCGGTTTATTGACGAAAACCTCACCTTCAACTCCTCGGTGTCCTCGGGCAAGGTGTACTGGAACGTGTTGAACCGGGAGCGGCGGGGGGACTATCTGGGGGGCACGGTGCAGATCATCCCCCACATTACCAACGAGATCAAGGCCAACATCTACTCCCTGGAGGGGCCCGACACCGATGTGGCCATTGTGGAGATTGGCGGCACCGTGGGCGACATTGAGTCCCAGCCCTTCTTGGAGGCCATCCGGCAGGTGGCCGCCGAGCGGGGGCGTCAGGATGTGATGTTCATTCACGTCTCCCTCATTGTCTCCATTCCCGGCTCTGGGGAGCTCAAGAGCAAGCCCACCCAGCACTCGGCCAAGGAGCTTCTCAGCCTGGGGATTCAGCCGGATGTCATCATGTGCCGCAGCGATGCCCCCATTCCCCAGGATATTTTGGACAAGATTGCCCTGTTCTGCAACATTCCGGTGGAAAACGCCATCCCCAACCTCACCGCCGACATTCTCTATGAGGTGCCCCTGATGCTGGAGCGGGAGGGGCTGGCCAACGTGGTGGTGCGTCGTCTGGGGCTCATCTGTCACGCCCCCGACCTCACCGAGTGGGCCACCATGGTGTACCGGGCCAAGAACGTGAAAGACACCGTGGAGATCGCTTTGGTGGGCAAGTACGTCTCCCTCCACGACGCCTACCTGTCCGTGGTGGAGGCCCTCACCCACGGCGGCATTGAAAACGACGTGAAGGTGCACATCCGCTGGGTGGACTCCGAGACGGTCACCCAGGACAACGTGGCCCAGGTTCTGGAGGGCGTGCAGGGTATTCTGGTGCCCGGCGGCTTTGGCAACCGGGGCATTGAGGGCAAAATTTCCGCCATCCGTTACGCCCGGGAGAACAACATCCCCTTCCTGGGCATCTGCCTGGGCATGCAGCTGGCGGTGGTGGAGTTTGCCCGCCATGTGTGCGGCATGACCGACGCCCACTCCTCCGAACTCAATCCCGCCACCACCCATCCCGTCATTGACCTGATGCCCGACCAGGTGGGGGTCACCGACATGGGCGGCACCATGCGTCTGGGCAGCTACCCCTGCCACCTGGTGGAGGGCACTCGGGCGGCACAAGTTTACGGTGCTCTGGACATCCACGAGCGCCACCGCCACCGCTACGAGGTGAACAACGCCTTCCGGGAGGAGCTAACCAAGGCGGGGCTGGTGCTCTCCGGCCTGTCCCCGGATGGACGGCTGGTGGAGATGGTGGAGCTGCCCGACCACCCCTGGTTTGTGGCAGGCCAGTTCCACCCCGAGCTGAAGAGCCGACCCAACCGGGCCCATCCCCTGTTCCGGGGCTTTGTGGGGGCGGCGAAGGCGTACCAGAAGTAAAGATACACAAAAGCGGATGCAGCTGTGGAAGTTGCATCCGCTTTTTCGACTTATTTCTCAGGTGTGGGACCTGCGCCCCTGGCAGGGGACGCGCTCCGCTGGGCCCGATTTCTCAGCGATGAGAAATCGGGGAAAGAATCGCTTAGGGCTTTCCCCCCTAAGAACCTCCCTGGGGTACGAGGCTGGGCCTGCGTCAAGGCTATGTTCGGCCCGTCACCCTTGCTGTGGCTCCTGGTACTGCCACCACACCAGGCCACCCTGGGCAGCTGGCCCTATGGCTGAGTGATTTTCACATCCGGGCCTACCCTGGCCAAGCGGCGTTCCCGCCGCCGGGAGCCAGGCTTCCGGCAACTGGGAACAGTTGCATACCAGGGTAAGGCCCTGGCAATAGAAGTGCTGTCTGCCAGAGAAACAGGAACATTCTGTAGAATATCCATGCCATCTATGTGACCTCGCCGGGCCAAGGGCCGAAAACAGGAAGGTGCACGTTCCACCCAGTACCGCGGGGTGGATTCCACAAGGCGGGGGAAGGCCCCGCCTTTGGTGGTCTTTGGTTCCTTTCTGGCAGCAGAAAGGAACCCCCAGCGGGGAGCGTCCCCACCAGGCTGGCAAGCCTGATTGCGAAAAGTTGAAGAAGGGTGCACCTTCTCCATCACGCCCATGGATTTCGGACAAAAAGGACGCTGCACATGGAATGCAGCGTCCTTTTTCAACTTATTCCACAGGTACCACCCAGCCGTGGGTGTCGGGAATGGTGCCCCACTGGATGCCGGTGAGGGTGTCGTACAGCTTCTGGGTCAGGGGGCCGATGTTGCCGCCGCTGACCTCCACCTTCTGGTCCTCCCAGGCCAGCAGGCCGATGGGGGAGACCACGGCGGCGGTGCCGGTGCCCCAGGCCTCTTCCAGGGTGCCCGCCTTGGCGGCGTCAAACAGCTCCTGGGCGGTGACCAGCCGCTCCTCCACGGGGATGCCCCAATCACGCAGCAGTTCCAGGCAGCTCTTACGGGTGATGCCGGGGAGCACGGAGCCGGTGAGCTGGGGAGTGATGACGGTGCCGTTTACCTTGAACAGCACGTTCATGGCCCCCACTTCCTCAATATACTTGCGGTGCACGCCGTCCAGCCACAGCACCTGAGAGTAGCCCTGGGCCTCTGCCCGTTCTCCGGCCCGGATGGAGGCGGCATAGTTGCCGCCGCACTTGGTGTAGCCGGTGCCGCCCCGCACCGCCCGCACGTCCTCGCTCTCCACGTAGATCTTCACCGGGTTGATGCCCTCGGGGTAGTAGGCGCCCACGGGGCAGCAGATGATGGCGAAGAGGTAGCTGTGGGAGGCGTGCACACCCAGGGAGCAGTCGGTGGCGATGATGAAGGGGCGGATATACAGGGAGGTGCCCAGTTTGTTGGGCACCCAGGCCTCATCCACCTTCACCAGAGCCTTCACCGCCTGGACGAAGTCCTCCTCGGGAATCTCGGGGATGCACAGGCGCTGGCAGGAGGAGTTCAGACGCCGGGCGTTTTCCACCGGGCGGAACAGCTGCACCTTGCCCTCCGGGGTGCGGTAGGCCTTCAAGCCCTCAAAAATTTCCTGGGCGTAGTGGAACACCATGCAGGAGGGCTCCATGGACAGGGGGCCGTAGGGCACCACCCGGGCATCGTGCCAGCCCTGGCCGGCGTCGTAATTCATCAAAAACATGTGGTCGGTAAAGGTCTTACCGAATTGCAGGGTGTCGGGGTCGGGCAGGGGCTTGCGCTGCTCCGCCAGCTTGACTTGAATATCCAGCATGGAACTCGTCTCCTTTACACAGTAAAGCGGTAAATGCTCGGGGTGAGAAGATTGCGTCAACCGAGAACTTCGGCTGACGCAAATACCTCCAGGCAGATACCTGAATGATTGGTAAAAACTATTATAGCAACTGGGACGGGGATGTGCAATGGCATTTTATCCAATCTCTTCACATTTCTTGCGGCCCTTCCATTTTGATTTCCAATCCCTTGTTTTTACGGGTGGGATTTGATATAATAATTCATCTGTATGGAGTTTTGTATTTTTCCGGGGAACGGGGGCGAAAAACCGCCCAAACACCCCGGAGGACCCCTGTGAGACGGGGATTTTGGGACAAAAGGAGTGAATGAGATGAATCGGACATTGTCCCGGCTGCTGGGCCCTCGATTTGGCCTGTACTTTTTGGTTATGATTGTCTTTGCCGCCATCACCGCCCTGCTGGGCAATGTGCAGATGGCCTTGGGAGAGGCTGCGGTGGTGCTGGTGCTGTACCTGCTCTACCTCCGGGCCTCTCTGCTGCGCCGCCGGGAGGCCACCCGGTACCTGGACCAGCTGCTGGGCAGCGTGGACGAGGCCACCCGGGACAGCACCCTCAACTGCCCCCTGCCGGTGATGATGTTCCGCCCCGACACCGAGGAGATCGTGTGGTCCAACGACCGCTTCCTCCACCTGTCCGGGGACCGGAACCGCCTGTTTGACACCAAACTCACCGACATTGCCCCCCAGTTTGACAGCCGCTGGCTGCTGGAGGGCAAGCACGAGTGCCCCCACGAGGTGGCCATGGGCCGCCGCCGCTACCAGGTGTTCGGCAACGTGGGCCGCACCCAGGAGGAGGGCCAGGAGAGCCTGCTGGCCACCACCTACTGGCTGGACGTCACCGAGGCCAGCAATTTGAAAGAGATCTACCAGGCCACCCGTCCGGTGGTGGCCATCCTGCTGCTGGACAACTACGAGGACACCATCAAGGGGCTGCCGGAAAATGTGGCCTCCAACATGATCGCAGACATCAACCAGCGCATCTCCCAGTGGATGGGGGATGTGGGGGGCATCTTCTGCCGCCTGGACCGGGACCGCTTCCTCTACATCTTTGAGGAGCAGTATTTGCAGGGGTACAAGGAGGAGAAGTTCTCCATTCTCGACTCCATCCGCCAGGTGCAGACCCCCAACGGCATCTCGGTGACCCTGTCGTTGGGGCTGGGCGTGGACGGGGAGACCCCGGCGGACCTGTACCGCTTTGCCTCTCTGTCCGTGGAGATGGCCCTGTCCCGGGGCGGCGACCAGGCGGTGGTGAAAAACCGCTTCAACTTCGAGTTCTTCGGTGGCCGGGCCAAGGAGACCGAGAAGCGCACCAAGGTCAAGAGCCGGGTCATGGCCTCCGCCCTGGGCGAGCTGGTGGCGGACGCCTCCTGTGTGTTCGTCATGGGCCACGCCGCCGCCGACATGGACGCCGTGGGCGCTGCCGTGGGCGTGTGCGCCATTGCCCGCAAGAAGGGTGTGCCCCACTACATCGTCCGGGAGAGCGGCCCCACCCCCGCCGACCAGCTGTACCGCAAGCTGGAGGGGATGGAAGAGTACAAGGACCTGTTTTTGGACAGCCAGGAGACCCTCTTGAAGGCAGACTCCCGGTCCCTGCTGGTGGTGGTGGACACCAACCGCCCCGAGCAGGTGGCCAGCCGAGAGGTGCTCCAGTCCTGCAACAAGGTGGCGGTCATCGACCACCACCGCCGGGCCGCCACCTACATCGAGGGCGGCGCCCTCTACTTCCACGAGCCCTACGCCTCCTCCACCTGTGAGCTGGTCAGCGAGCTGCTGGGCTACCTCATGGAGCCCGGGGAGCTGCTGCGGGGCGAGGCAGAGGCCATGATGGCGGGCCTGATGCTGGACACCAAGAACTTCACCATGCGCACCGGAGGCCGCACCTTCGAGGCCGCGGCCTTCCTGCGCCGGGCCGGAGGGGACACCGGCGAGGTGAAGAAGATGTTCCAGACTGGCCTGGCCGATACCGTGGCCAAGTACGGCATCATTCAAAATGCCAAGATGTACCGGCAAGATATTGCCATTGCGCCGGTAGACCATACCGTCAATCGGGTCACAGCCGCCCAGGCGGCCGATGAGCTGTTGAATATTGCAGGCATCAACACCTCCTTCGTCCTCTATCCCGACGGGGACCGGGTGGTGGTGTCGGCCAGAAGCATCAACGACACCAATGTCCAGGTGATTTTGGAGGCCCTGGGGGGCGGCGGAAACGCCGGAGCCGCCGGAGCCCAGATCGCCGGGCAGACGTTGAAGCAGGTGACGGAATCCCTCATGGCCACTCTGGAGCGGTATTTTAAGACCGACGACCCGGAGGAGATGGGGGAAGAGGAGGAGTAAGTTCTCCCTAGGGGCTTTCTGAAAAGTCGAAATCATTGACTTTCCCAACAATCAACGCCAGCTACTGCGTTAAAAATGCTCGGAATCCACCCAGGATTCCTGCGCTTTTTGCCTTGTATCTGTCTGTTGCTTGTGGAAAATTCGGCGATTTCTTGGTTTTCAGATACGCCCTCCAAGCAAACCATATTTTTAGGAGGAACACATCATGAAAGTGATTTTACAGCAGGACGTGAAGGGCCACGGCAAGAAGGGCCAGATGGTGGACGTGTCCGACGGATACGCCCGCAACTTCCTTCTGCCCCGCAAGCTGGCGGTGGAGGCCAGCGCCGAGAACATCAACACCATGAAGATGCAGGATAAGGCCCGCCGCGCCCGTGAGGCCGAGGAGCGTCAGGCCGCCATGGACCTGGTGAGCCGTTTGAAGGAGTGCCCGGTGAAGATCGTGGCCAAGGCTGGCCAGGGTGGCCGCCTGTTCGGCTCTGTGACCACCAAGGAGATCTCCGAGGGCCTCAAGCAGCAGTACAACATCGACATCAACAAGTCCAAGCTGGTGCTGGCCGACCCCATCAAGGCCTTTGGCGGCTACGAGGTCAAGTGCAAGCTGGGCTATGAGATCACCGGAACCGTCCGTGTGATGGTCACTGAGGAGGCGTAAGATTACGCCCACAGTATACAACTGGGAGGGATGACAGTGGACGAATTCAATGGCCTGCGCCTGCCCCACTCGGTGGAGGCGGAACAGGCGGTGCTGGGCTCCATGCTCATCGACGACCGGTGTATTCCCGACGTGGTGGCCCGCCTGACCCCCGACGACTTCTATCTGCGGCAAAACCGGGAGCTCTACCAGGTGCTGTTCACCATGTTCAACCGCTTCGAGACCATCGACCCGGTGACGGTGCTGGACCGCATGAAGCAGGCGGGGGTGTACGACGAGAACACCTCAGTGGCCTACCTGCGCCAGCTCATGGAGATCACCCCCACGGCGGCCAACGTCATGGAGTACGTCAGCATTGTGGCCGACAAGGCCCTGCTGAGAAGAGTGGGGGAGACCGCCGGGGAGCTGGAGGAGATGGTGCGCAGCGAGAGCGGCACCGCCCAGCAGATTCTGGAGGCCGCCGAACAGCGCATTTACGCCATCCGCCAGGGCCGCTCCGCCCAGGGCATGACCCACATCGCCACGGTGATGAGCCAGGTGTGGGAGACCATCAAGGAGCGGCAGGAGAACGGGGCGGAGTTCCCCGGCATCTCCACCGGCCTCATTGACCTGGACCGGAGAATTTCCGGCCTGAATAACTCCGACCTTTTGATTCTCGCCGCCCGACCCGGTATGGGTAAGACATCTCTGGCTCTGAACATCGGCCTGGAGGCGGGCAAGCACTCGGGCAAGAGCGTGGCCATCTTCTCTCTGGAAATGAGCCGGGAGCAGCTGGGTCTGCGCCTTATTTCCACCGAGTGCCTCATTGACAACAAAAAACTGCTCACCGGCCGCATTGTGGGGGAGGAGGAGTGGTCCCGGCTGGCCATGGCGGTGGCTACCCTCAGCCAGGCCAAGATCTACATGGACGACGACTCCTCCCTGTCCGTGGCGGACATGAACGCCAAGTGCCGCCGCATCAAGGATTTGGGGCTGGTCATCGTGGACTACCTCCAGCTGATGACCTCCGCCGGGGGGCCCACCCGGGCCAGCGACAACCGCCAGCAGATTGTCTCCGACATCTCCCGTTCCATGAAGCTCATGGCCAAGGAGCTCAACGTCCCCGTCATCTGCCTGTCCCAGCTCTCCCGTGCCAACGAGAGCCGGGCGGCGGGCCAGCGGCGGCCCATGCTCTCCGACCTGCGGGAATCCGGCTCCATCGAGCAGGACGCCGACATCGTCATGTTCATCTACCGGGAGAGCTACTACGAGGACGACACCGAGAACCCCAACGTGGCCGAGTGCATTGTGGCCAAAAACCGCCACGGCGAGACGGGCACTGTCATGCTGGAGTGGCGGCCAGAGTTCACCACCTTCCGCAATCTGGCCTACAACTACGACGAAGAGGACTACTGATGGCAGAGCTGTTTTCCTACCACCTGATTGCCCCCGGCGACCGGGTGCTGTGCGCGGTGTCCGGGGGAGCCGATTCCATGTATCTGCTCTGCCGCCTCTTGGACGGGGCGAGCCGGGGCGGCTACCAGGTGGGGGCCGCCCACTTCCACCACGGCATCCGGGAGGCCTCCGACGGGGAGGAGGACTTTGTCCGCACTTGGTGTGAACGCCACCAGGTCCCCCTCCATGTGGGCCACGGGGACGTGCCCGCCGCTGCCGCCCAGCGGGGGCAGGGGGTGGAGGAGACCGCCCGGGCGCTGCGCTATGCCTTTCTCTACGACACCGCCCGGCGGGAGGGGTACACCCTCATTGCCACCGGACACCACGCCGGGGACCAGGCGGAGACGGTGCTCATGCACCTCATCCGAGGCTCTGGACTCCAGGGCCTGCGGGGCATTCAGCCCCGGCAGGGGATGCTCATCCGCCCCATGCTGGAGGTGACCCGGGAGCAGGTGGAGGACTACCTCCGCCGCCGCCACGTCCCCCACGTGGAGGACGAGAGCAACGCCGACCCCGCCTACACCCGCAACCGGATGCGCCACCAGGTGCTGCCCCTGCTGGGGGAACTCAACCCCCAGGCGGTACACCACATCGCCCAGGCGGCGGCCAAGCTGCGGGAGGACGCCCAGCTGCTGGACACCCTGGCCCAAGCTGTGCCCGGGGTGATGGAAGGGCCGGATGGGGTGGCGGTGGACATTTCCCAGCTGCTGGCCCAGCCCAGACCCCTGGTGATGCGGCGGCTGGCCCAGGCCCTCACCGGGCTGCACATCCACCCCTCCCAGGTGTACCTGGATGGGCTGTATGGACTCATGGCCCAGGCCCAGAGCGGGGCCCGGCTGGATTTGCCCGGCTATGTGGCCCGGAAAAGCTGGAATCGGCTGGACATCACCCCCGTGAGGGAGAAAACCCCCCTTTGCCC
The DNA here is from genome assembly GCF_012027765.1 of Pseudoflavonifractor sp. SW1122. Lineage (NCBI taxonomy): Bacteria > Bacillati > Bacillota > Clostridia > Eubacteriales > Oscillospiraceae > Pseudoflavonifractor > Pseudoflavonifractor sp. SW1122. Next base: position 12,839 of record NZ_SJOS01000067.1, read on the forward strand.
GGTGCCCCTTCGGGACGGATACACCCCGTGGGGGGAATGGCGGGTGGAGTGCCGCACGGCGGTATGCCCCCAAGAGAACAGGGAGGGGCTGTGGCTCATCCCCGGGGACTATGTGCTCCGCCCCAGAGAGGTGGGGGACACCCTGCAATTGCCCAAG
>NZ_SJOS01000068.1:0-12481 GCF_012027765.1 Pseudoflavonifractor sp. SW1122
GACGTGACGGTGAGCCAGCTGTTGGACGGCTCGGCCCAGACCCTGGCCCAGCAGACGGGCTGTGACGCCGTGGTGGTCCAGGTCAAGGGCGAGTGGGGCAAGCTGCAATGGCCCAGCCAGGCCTCTCTGGCCCGTCAACTGGGCACGGTGTCCACCACCCAGAGCCTCACCCAGGCTCTCAGCGCTCTGTCCGCCCAGGATATCTACCTGGTGGCCCGGGTGGACTGCTTCCGGGACCAGGCCCTGGCCGCTGCCAACGTGGGCAGCAGTCTGCTGATGACGAAGGGCGGCAACCGCTGGTATGACTCCATGGGCATGAGCTGGGTCAGCCCGGTGAACACCCAGGTGCGGCAGTACCTGGTGGATTTGTGTGTGGAGCTGTCCCAGATGGGCTTTGACGAGCTGGTGCTGGACAGCGCCTACTTCCCCGACCAGGGGGAGGTACACGTGCTGGCCCAGTCCACCAACTACCCCGACACCCGCACCACCGTGGTGGAGCAGTTCTGGCAGGAGGTCACCCAGGCCCTGGAGGGCAGCGAGGTGCGCCTCTCCGCCCAGGTGCGGGGAGACTCCCTGGTGGAGGGCGGCGTGGCCAGCGGCATGACCCCCCAGCTGCTGGACCAATACGCCCAGCGGGTGTGGGTGACTCTGGATGAGACCACCACCCAGACCCAGGTGACCCGTGCGCTGACCCAGGCGGGGATGGATCCCTCCCGCCAACTGGTGGTCCAGGAGGCCGCCAGCGGCCAGACCATCTGGGAGTGAGCGACGAAAAGCCTCCCGGAGGGAGCCGCAAGCACGATCAGGGTTTGCATTCATCATTTTTCATTTTTCATTCTTCATTGTCCCATTTAGAGGAGAACCCCATGACAGAGAAAATTGCCCCCCGCAAGTGGGTGCCGGAGTACGAGGGCACCCTGCGCAGCCACATGATTAAAATTCCCACCTGCATCTCCGAGTGCTCCGGCATCCGGGTGTTCGGGCGGAGAATCAAATCCCTGGCTTTTACCACCGACGTGGCGGTGATCCGCAACATCAACGCCGACGCCGTCATGGCCGTCTACCCCTTCACCCCCCAGCCCGCCATCCATCGAGCGGTGATGCAGGCCGCCGACATGCCCGTGTTTGTGGGAGTGGGCGGCGGCGTCACCCGGGGTCTGCGGGTGGTGAACCTGGCCAACGACGCCGAGCACGAGGGCGCCTTCGGGGTGGTGGTCAACGCCCCCACCCAAAACGACGTGGTGCGTCGGCTCAAGCAGGTGCTGGACATCCCGGTGGTGGTCACCGTGGTGTCCCACAACACCGACATCGCCGCCCGGCTGGAGGCCGGGGCGGATATCCTCAACATCTCCGGGGCGCGGCACACCCCTGAGATCGTCCGGGCGGTGCGGGCCCAGTTCCCCAACGTCCCCATCATCGCCACCGGCGGACCCACCGACGAGAGCATTTTGGAGACCATCGCCGCCGGGGCCAACGCCATTACCTATACCCCGCCCAGCAGTGCGGATCTGTTCGCCGTTTCCATGCAGCGCTACCGCCAGGAACAGGGGGAAACCTGAGCCTTCCACATACCCGATTCTTTCAAGCCCCCAAGGCGTACGCCCTGGGGGTTTCTTTTTGTGGAACATTAGTTAAATAGGTAGTAAAGTAGAAAAGAGATAAAAATAGAACGGAAAATACAAAAAACACAGGGATTTTACAAAAAGAAGTGTGGAACTTTTTTACCGAAAATCTTAAAAAACTATTGAACCGATTTGACAAATGTGGTACAATTTTAACATAATCGGGGATCATCTAACCAAGGAACCTGATGACCTTTGAGTCCCAGAAAGAGGTGAGATACTATGGCATTTGAAGCCATCCAGAAGGTGACCCAGACCGAGGAGGCCTCCCGGGGCCAGAAGGCGGAAGCTGCCGCCCAGGCCAAGCGGATTGTGGCGGACGCCCAGCGGGCTGGAAAGGCGCTGGTGGCCGAGGCCCGGGCCCAGGCCCAGGAGAAGGCCAAGGCCATGATGGCCCAGGCCGAGGAGCTGGCCGCCCAGCAGTCCCGCCAGGTGCTGGAGGGCAACGCCCAGGCCTGTGAGGCCATGAAGCGGCAGGCCCGCGGGCATCTGGAGCAAGCGGCGGACCTCATTGTTGGAAGGGTAGGTAAAAACTGATGGCAATCGTAAAAATGAAACGGCTGCGCCTGATGGGGATGCGGTCGGAGCGTGAGAGCCTGCTGCACCTGCTGCAAAAGCTGGGGTGCGTGGAGGTGGACGAGCCTGCCATTGATCTGTCCGATCCCCAGTGGGCGGCGGTGGGCAAGCCGGATGGACAGGGACTGGCCACCGCCCGGGAGCAGAGCAATCTGCTCAACCAGGCGCTGAACGTGCTGGCCAGGCACGTCTCTCTCAAGGGGGGGCTGCTGCGCCCCCGGCCCCGGCTGAGCCGGAAGGAGCTGTTCGACCAGGACAGCTACCGGCGGGGGCTGGACACCGCTCAGGCCATTGTGGACGGGGAGCGGGAGCTGGCCAACCTCACGGCAGAGCAGGGCAAGTTGCAAACTCAAAAGGCGGCGCTGGCCCCATGGCTGTCCCTGGATGTACCTTTGGAGCTGTCCGGGGATGAGAACATTGCCGTGATCTTCGGCACCATCCCCGCCCGGGCGGATTACGCCGCCATGGAGGCGGCGGTGACCCAGGCCAGCCAGCTGACCAGCCTGAGCCATGCCGGGGCGGACCGGGAGCTGCAATACTTCCTGCTGGTCTGCCACAAGGAGGTGGAGCAGGCCTGTTGTGAGGCCATGCGGGAGTTTGGCTTCTCCCGCTCCAACCTCCGGGGCTGGACAGGAACGGCGGCGGACAATGACCGGCAGCTGGACAACCAGCTGGCGGTGGTGGCCCAGAAGATGGATGAGGCCAAAGAGCACATCGCCTCCTTTGCCCCCCACCGGGACGCTCTGCGTCTGTGCCTGGACCGGGTGGCTCAGGACATCGCTCGGGAGGAGGCCAAGGGTCGACTGGTGGATTCGGAATGTGCCTTCTATCTGGAGGGCTGGGTGCCCGACCCCGACGTAGAGGCGCTGGGACAGGCCCTGAGGGGCTATGTCTGCGCCTGGGACATCCGGGCGCCGGAGCGGGAGGAGTATCCCACGGTGCCGGTGAAGCTCAAGAGCAACCGGCTCACCGAGCCGCTGACCACCATTACCACCATGTACTCCCTGCCCGCCTATGACGGAGTGGATCCCAATGGGCTGATGATGCCCTTTTATGTGTTTTTCTTTGGCTTTATGTTTGCCGATTTGGGCTACGGCCTGATCCTGGCCGCCGTCACCGCATTCATCCAGTGGCGGATCCGTCCCAAGGGGGGATTCGGTCAGCTGGTGCGGCTGATGATCATGTGCGGCATTTCCTCTGCGGTGATCGGCCTGCTCACCGGTGGCTTTTTCTCCGACTTTTTGGTGCAGTTTACCGGGATGCTGGGCTTGCCCCAGCCGGTGATTCCGTTTTTGTCGGCACCCGAGGGCAGCGGCGTACCCGGCCCGCTGCTCAACGTCATGGGCGATCCCATGAGTGTGCTGGTGTTCTCCCTGGTGGTAGGCCTGGTTCAGATCGTGGTGGGCATGGCGGTGAAGTTCTGGATGCTGTGCCGGGACGGCAAGGTGCTGGATGCGGTGCTGGACGTGGGATCCTGGTGGGTCATCTTTGTGGGCATCGCCCTGTTTGCCTTGGGCATCGGCAATGTGTCGGGCTACCCGGTGGTGCTGATCGTGGGCTGTTTGATGCTGCTGGGCCAGGCCCGGGGGGCCAAGGGCATCGGCGGGAAGCTGGGTGCGGTGATCGGCGGGGTGTACAACGGTGTCACCGGCTATTTTGGAGACATCCTCTCCTACTCCCGCTTGATGGTGATGATGTTGGCCGGCTCGGTCATCGGCCAGGTGTTCAACATCCTGGCGGCCATGCCCGGCAGCGGGCTGCCCCCGGCGCTGGGGATCCCAATTTTCTTCATCATCTTCCTGCTGGGACATAGCTTCAACATCGGGCTCAATGTCATTGGTACCTATGTACACACGTCCCGACTGCAATATCTGGAATTTTTCAAACAATTTTATCAGGAAGGCGGACGTCCCTGGCGTCCGTTGGAAATCAACACCAAGTACGTCGATATTGAGGAGGAAAAATAATATGTATATCAGCGAATTTCTGACCATGTATGCCGGTCCCTTCTTTGGATTTCTGGGTGCTGCTCTGGCTGCAGGCCTGGCCTGCGTCGGTTCCGCCAAGGGTACCGGTCTGGCCGGTGAGGCCGCCGCCGGCCTGTTGTCCGAGGATCCCTCTCAGTTCTCCAAGTGCATGATCCTGCAGGTCATCCCCGGCACCCAGGGTCTGTACGGCCTGGTCATCGGCTTTTTGGCCCTGATGAAGATGGGCCTGTTTGACGGCACCGTGGCCCAGCTGAGCGTGGCCAACGGCCTGCTGATTCTGGCCGCCTGCCTACCCATGGCACTGGGTGGTCTGCTCTCCGGCATTGCCCAGGGCCGTGTGGCCGCCGCTTCGGTGAACATCGTGGCCAAGAACCCCAACGACTGGTCCAAGGGCATGGTGCTGTGTATCATCGTGGAGTTCTACGCCATTTTGTCCCTGCTCATCTCCTTCCTGATGATCATGTTCGGCTTCTGAGCTGAGAGGTAGACTATGGACGGAATCGAGAAGATCATAGACCGCATCAGCAGCGATGCCCAGCGGGAAATCGACGACGTGCTGGCAGCGGCCCAGGCCGAGGCGGAGAAGATCACCGCCAAATACCAGGCCCAGGCCAAGGCCGAGGCCGACGACATCCTGGCCCGGGGCGAGAAGGCTGCTGCCGAGCGGGGCGAGCGGCTGGCCAGCGTGGCCCAGCTGGAGTGCCGCAAGGAAGTGCTGCGGGCCAAGCAGGAGGTCGTGGAAGAGGCCTTCCAGCTGGCCATGAAGAAGCTCACCCAGCTGCCCCAGGAGAAGTGCGTGGCTCTGCTGGCCGATCTGGCCGCCCAGGCTGCCTCCAAGGGCACCGAGGCCCTCATCTTCTCCGCTGCCGATCGGGCCCGGTTGGGCAAGGCGGTGGTGGTGGCCGCCAACGAGAAGCTGGGGGACAAGGGCCAGCTGACCCTGTCCCAGGAGACCCGCCCCATGCAGGGAGGCTTCATCCTCAGCGACGGGGTGGTGGAGGTCAACTGCACCTTTGAGACCCTGGTGCGGCTGCAGCGGAACACCCTGTCCACCCAGGTGGCAGACGTGCTCTTCGGTTGATGCAGACCCTTTCACACATCATTTCAGAAAGGGGGAAATCAACCATGTCACACGAGAAAGATTTGGATTATTTGACCATATCCGCCCGCATCCACGCCATGGAGAACCGACTGCTCAACCATGAGCGCATGGAGCGGATGATTGAGGCCCGGGAGCTTTCCGAGGCTGCCAAGGTGCTCACCGAGTGCGGATATGAAGACCTGGGGCAGGTGACGGCAGGGGGCATTGAGGAGATGCTCTCCAAGGCCCAGACCGACCTGTTCCACGATTTGAGCAGTGCTGTGGGCAACCGGGCGCTGCTGGATGTGTTCCGGTGCAGCTACGACTACCACAATGCCAAGGTGCTGGTGAAGGGGGAAGCCCTGGGGTCAAACCAGGAGTCCCTGCTGGTGGGGGGCGGCCGGTACGACCCCCGCCGTCTGGCTGAGGACTACAGCCGGGAGGATCTGCGGGGCTGCTCCGACATCTTCCGCCGGGGTGTGGCCCGTGCCCGGGAGACCCTGGGTGCCACCGGCGACCCCCAGCTGTCCGACTTCATCCTGGACCGGGCCTACTTTGAGGAGCTCACTGCTTTGGCCCGTCAGGCGGACAGCAAGTTCCTGGAGGGCTACGTGGCCCTGACCATTGACGTGGCCAACCTGAGAGCCTGCGTCCGGGCATCCCGGCTGAACAAGGGCATGGATTTTCTCCAGCAGGTGCTGGTGCCCGGGGGCAATGTCCCCGCCCGTACCCTGGCCACTGCCCGGGGGGACGAGCTGGCGGGCCTGTTCCGCACCAGTCCCCTCTCCCAGGCCGCTGCCACGGGTTCTGCCCTGTCCGCCCCCGGCTCCGGGGCGCTGACCGACTTTGAGCGGCAGTGCGACGATGCGGTGATGGAGTACCTGGGTGTCGGTCGCCGAGTGGCCTTTGGCGAGCAGCCCATTGTGGGCTACCTCTACGCCCGGGAGGCGGAGATGACCGCCATTCGCACCATTTTGTCCGGCCGTATGGCGGGCCTGGACGGAGACACCATCCGGCAGCGTCTGCGCCGGACCTACGGTTAAAGGAGGGGAAGGGACATGGCTCGTTATCAAATCGCCGTCATCGGCGACAAGGACAGCGTGTTGGGCTTCAAGGCCTTAGGGCTGGCCACCTTCCCGGTGGACAGCGTGGACCAGGCCCGCACCACCCTCCACACCATCGCCAAGGAGAACTACGGGATCATCTATCTCACCGAGACCCTGGCGGCCAGCATGGACAGCGACATCGCCCGCTACAAGGACGCCCTGACCCCTGCCATCATTCTCATTCCCGGGAAAGAGGGCAGCCAGGGCATCGGCATGCGCAACATCAAGAAGGCAGTGGAGCGTGCCGTAGGCGCAGACATTCTTTGATGGGGCAATCCCTCGCCATGACGGCTGCGGTTCTGACGGGCCCTTTTGCGCCATACCATCGTTGTGACTTTTTGAAATCCACAAAGGATTTCTGCAAAGCCACGCCTCGGTCTGACACAAAATTGCTCCGTCATACCACTTGCCGCCATGTCTCGGCATTGCCATGGATTGTTCTTCCGATAGAGAGAACACGAATAAACCGACTAGAAGGAAGGTTTCGACGATATGGGTAAAGTAGTTAAGGTCTCCGGCCCCCTGGTGGTGGCCACCGGCCTGTCGGACGCCAACATGTCCGACGTGGTCCGTGTGGGTCCCCAGCGCCTCATCGGTGAGATCCTCACCATGAACGGGGATGCCGCCTCCATTCAGGTCTATGAGGAGACCTCCGGCCTGGGCCCCGGCGCCGAGGTGGTAACCACCGGTTACCCCATGAGCGTGGAGCTGGGTCCCGGCATGATTGAGAATATCTACGATGGCATCCAGCGACCCCTGGAGGAGATCATGAAGAAGGTGGGGGGCAACAACCTGCCCCGTGGCGTGGAGGTTCCCCCCATCGACCCCGAGAAGCTGTGGGAGTTCACTCCCGTGGCCAAGGCCGGGGATAAAGTGGAGGGCGGCGACGTCATCGGCACCGTCCCCGAGACCCCCGTGGTGCTCCACAAGATCATGGTGCCCCCCTACCTCAAGGGCACTCTGAAGAGCGTCACCCCCGCTGGCTCCTACAACGTGAAGACCGTGGTGGCGGTCCTGACCCGTGAGGACGGCACCGACGTGGAGATCACCATGAGCCAGCGCTGGCCCGTGCGTGTGGGCCGTCCCTATAAGCGCAAGTATCCCCCCGTCCGTCCCCTGTCCACTGGACAGCGGATTGTGGACACCTGCTTCCCCGTGGCCAAGGGCGGCACCGCCGCCATCCCCGGCCCCTTCGGCTCCGGCAAGACCGTGATGCAGCACGCCGTGGCCAAGTGGTCTGACGTGGACATCGTCATCTACATTGGCTGCGGCGAGCGTGGCAACGAGATGACCGACGTTTTGCGTGAGTTCCCCGAACTCATCGACCCCCGCACCGGCGAGTCCCTGATGAAGCGGACCGTGCTCATTGCCAATACCTCCGACATGCCTGTGGCTGCCCGTGAGGCCTCCATTTACACCGGCATCACCATCGCCGAGTACTTCCGCGACATGGGCTACGACGTGGCCGTCATCGCCGACTCCACCTCCCGCTGGGCCGAGGCTCTGCGTGAGATGTCCGGCCGTCTGGAAGAGATGCCCGGTGAGGAAGGCTACCCCGCCTACCTGGCCTCCCGTCTGGCCCAGTTCTACGAGCGGGCCGGCTCCGTGTCCTGCCTGGGCAGCGACGACCGCCGTGGTTCTCTGACCGCCGTGGGCGCCGTGTCCCCTCCCGGCGGCGACCTGTCCGAGCCCGTCAGCCAGGGCACCATGCGTATCGTCAAGGTGTTCTGGGCTCTGGACGCCCAGCTGGCCTACAAGCGCCACTTCCCCGCCATCAACTGGCTCAACTCCTACTCCCTGTACCTGGACTCCCTGAAGCCCTGGTTTGACGAGAATCTGGGCCCTGAGTTTATGGCCAACCGGGAGCAGGCCATGAGCTTGCTGCAGAGCGAGGCCAGCCTCAACGAGATTGTGCAGCTGGTTGGTAAGGACTCCCTGTCCCCCAATGACCAGCTGACCCTGGAGTCCGCCCGTATGGTGCGTGAGGACTTCCTCCAGCAAAACTCCTTTATGGACGTGGACTCCTACTCCAGCTATGACCGCCAGGCCCAGCTGCTGGCCATGATTCTGAACTATGACAAGCTGTGCCGGGCCGCCATCGCCAAGGGCGCTCCCACCATGGAGCTGTTTGGCATCCCCGCCCGGGAGCGCATTGGCCGCGCCAAGTCCGTGCCCGTGGAGCAGTACCAGCAGGAGTACGCCGACATCCGGGTACAGATGGAGCGGGAAATCGACGAAGTTGTGGAAAAGGCGGGTGATACCCTGTGATTCGTGAATATAGAACCATTCAGGAGATCGTCTCTCCTCTGATGATGGTGAAGATGGTGGAAAACGTCACCTATGACGAACTGGTGGAGGTCGAGCTGCCCGACGGCGGCATCCGCCGTGGTAAGGTGCTGGAGGTCAACGGCGACACCGCTGTGGTGCAGCTGTTTGAGTCCGCCGCTGGCATCAACCTGGCCCAGTCCAAGGTGCGTTTCCTGGGCCACCCCCTCCAGCTGGGTGTGTCCGGCGACATGCTGGGCCGTGTGTTCAACGGCATGGGCCGTCCCATTGACGGCGGCCCCGAGATCCTGGCCGAGGAGTACCGGGACATCAACGGCCTGCCCATGAACCCCGCCGCCCGGGACTACCCCAACGAGTTCATCCAGACCGGCGTGTCCACCATTGACGGCCTGAATACTCTGGTGCGTGGCCAGAAGCTGCCCATCTTCTCCGGCTCCGGTCTGCCTCACGCCCAGCTGGCCGCTCAGATCGCCCGGCAGGCCCGTGTGTTGGGCGACGACGCCGGCAACTTCGCCGTGGTGTTCGCCGCCATCGGTATCACCTACGAGGAGTCCGAGTACTTTGTTCAGGAGTTCAAGCGCACCGGCGCCATTGACCGCACCGTGCTGTTCACCAACCTGGCCAACGACCCCGCCGTGGAGCGTATCTCCACTCCCCGTATGGCCCTGACCGCCGCCGAGTACCTGGCCTTTGAGAAGGGCATGCACGTACTGGTCATCTTGACCGACATCACCAACTACGCCGAGGCCCTGCGTGAGGTGTCCGCGGCTAAGAAGGAAGTGCCCGGCCGCCGTGGCTTCCCCGGCTACCTGTACACCGACCTGGCCACCATGTACGAGCGTGCCGGCCGTCAGCTGGGCAAGCCCGGTTCCATCACCATGATCCCCATCCTCACCATGCCCGAGGATGACAAGACCCACCCCATCCCCGACCTGACCGGATATATCACCGAGGGCCAGATCATCCTCTCCCGTGCGCTGTATCGCCAGGGCATCAATCCCCCCGTGGACGTGCTGCCCTCTCTGTCCCGTCTGAAGGATAAGGGTATCGGCGAGGGCAAGACCCGCGAGGACCACGCCAACACCATGAACCAGCTCTTTGCCGCCTACTCCACCGGTAAGGACAACAAGGAGCTGATGTCCATTCTGGGTGAGGCCGCTCTGACCCCCACCGATCTGCTGTACGCCAAGTTCGCCGATGAGTTTGAAAAGCGCTATGTCAACCAGGGCTATGAGACCAACCGCTCCATTGAGGAGACCCTGGACCTGGGCTGGGAGCTGCTGTCCATCCTGCCCAAGGCGGAGCTCAAGCGCATCAAGCCGGAGTATATCGACAAGTACCTGCCCAAGAAGGAGGGATAAACAATGGCTGCCACCGTTGTCAATCCCACCCGAATGGAGCTCACCCGCTTAAAACGCAAGCTGAAAACCGCCCAGCGGGGCCACAAGCTGCTCAAAGACAAGCGGGACGAGCTGATGAAGCAGTTCCTGGACACCGTGCGGGAGGTGCGAGCCCTGCGCAGCCAGGTGGAGGAGGAGCTGATGCGGGTGCACGGCTCCTTCACCGTGGCCTCCGCCCTCATGAGCGGGGCGGCCATGGAGCAGGCGCTGATGTACCCCAAGCAGAGCGTGGAGCTGGACATGAGCTTCCGCAATGTGATGAGCGTCAACGTGCCCACCTACACCTACAAGACCCGCACCAGCGACACCTCGGACATCTTCCCCTACGGCTTTGCCACCACCTCCGGTGAGTTGGACTCCGCTGTGGAGGCCCTGGGCGATGTGTTCCAGTCCATGCTCAAGCTGGCTCAGATCGAAAAGACCGCCCAGCTGCTGGCCGAGGAGATTGAGAAGACCCGCCGCCGGGTCAACGCCCTGGAATACGTGATGATTCCCAACACCCAGGAGGCCATCCGGTATATCACCATGAAGCTGGATGAAAACGACCGCTCCACCACCACCCGCCTGATGAAGGTAAAGGATATGCTCCTTCAGCAGGCCCTGGAGGAGCAGAAGGCCCGAGATGCTGAGGCTTTGCAGAACTTCCAATAAGAGCAAAAAACAAGGTGCCTATTTTGGCACCTTGTTTTTTGGACTGGAAACCATCCCCGCTGGGCATTGACAACCAGGGAAGGGGGGGCTATAATGAACATGAAAAGGGCGCTGTTGCATGACGGTTAGCCCCAAGAGATTCGTTCAACTAATGTTGACCGCTCGGGTGCAGCCGGGCGGTCAACACACTTTTTATGTGAAAATCAAAGGGAGATGCAAGGCCAGTCTTGCATCTCCCTTAACATGTATTAGTTCATTACCCCACAAAGGCGTCCAGCAGCTTCAACGTGCTCAATACGCCCTTTTTGTGGCTGCGCTCGTAGCCGTGGGAGGCGAACACCCCGGGGCCGATGAGGCCGTGGCGCACCTCATGCCCGGCGGAGAGGGTGGCGTCGGCGTCCGAGCCATAGTTGGTGAAGATGTCCACGGCGTAGTCGGCGCCGCTCTTTTTGGCGGCTTCAATCAGGGCACTGGTGAGGGCGTAGTCATAGGGAGAGCGGCCATCCTTGGCGCAGATGGACACCTTGCGCTCCTCGCCCTCCAGGTTGTCGCCCACGCAGCCCATGTCCACCGCCACCACGTCGGTGATGCCAGCGGGAACGGAGGTGGAGCCGCCGTGGCCCACTTCCTCATATCCGGTGAGGTGCAGCCACACAGGCCGGGTGGGGGTTACGTCCCCGTTGGCCACTTGGCGGGCCAGGGCCAGGAGGATACCAGCAGACAGCTTATCGTCCAAGAAGCGGCTCTTGATGTACCCAGAGGGGGTGACGGTGGTGCGGGGGTCAAAACACACCACATCCCCATTGGAGATGCCCAGGGCCTTCACGTCCTCCCGGCTCTCCACCTCCTCGTCCAGCACCACCTCCATGGTGTCGAAGGTGCGGGGGGTGTCGGAATAGTCGGGGTTGACGTGGGCGGAGGGGTTGTGGAGCTGGAAGGTGCCGGTGTACACCTTGCCGTCCCGGGTGCGGATGCGCACATTTTCACCCTCGCAGTTGTGGGGACGCAGGCCGCCCACGTTGACGATGTGGATGCGGCCCTCTCCGGTGATGCGGGAGATCATGCCGCCCAGGGTGTCCAGGTGGGCCAGCAGCAGCAGGCCGTTGTCCTGGGGCAGGTGGGGGGTGAGGTTTACCAGAACGGCCCCTTTCCGGGTGTATTGGGGTTCAAAACCCAGGTCTTTCAGATGATTGTATGCATATTGTGCCACCGTTTCGGTGTAGCCGGAGGGGCTGTCAATGGCCAGCAGGGCCAGAGCCTGTTCCACGGCGTCATTTACTACGTGTTCCACACAGATCGCTTCCTTTGTTGAAAAAGTCCGGCGGCCCAATGCCGTCGGACTTTAGTATAGCATGGTGTCGGGGGAATGCGCAAGGTCACATCCCGGTCTGCTCCAGCAGTTGGCGCAGCAGGGCCGCCCGCTTCACGCCCTCCTGGGCCAGTTGGCCATAGAGTTGGGCAAGGTCGGGGCTGCCCGCCTTGGCTCGGCAGGTCTGGAACTCCTGGGTGAGGGCCTGGTTGCGCTGATAGAGCTGGCGCAGGCCCCCTACGTAGGTGGTCATCCGGGGGGCGGTGAGCTGGGCCACGGGCCAGTAGCGCACCCCGGATTGGAGAAAGTAGGCCGCCGAGAGCTGCTTGGCCTGCTGGTGGAGCTGGGCGGCCACGTTGGACATTTGGCGGCTCTGCTTGCCTGCCCGGCGGCTGAGCAGTCGGGCCAGCTGCCACTGCTCCAGGCTGTCCAGCACTTGCTGGCGCAGACAGCAGGTCTTGG
>NZ_SJOS01000069.1:0-11775 GCF_012027765.1 Pseudoflavonifractor sp. SW1122
GCGTCAGACGTGTATAAGAGCCCGGGGGTGACTCGCTCCCCTCGGCCCTCCACCAGGGCAGTGCCCCCCACCACGCAGTAGGGCACGTCGGAGCCCACGGTGGCTCCAATGTCCGCCAGTTCCAGGGGGGACAGATTGGTGTGGTACATCTCATTCATGGCCCGCAGCACGGCGGCGGCATCCGAGCTGCCCCCCGCCATGCCCGCACACACGGGGATGTGTTTGTCAATGTGGATGTCCAGCACCTCCCCCTGCCCGGTGGCGGAGCGGAAGGCGGCGGCGGCCTTTTGGGCCAGGTTGCTGCCGTCGGTGGGGAGGAAGGACAGGTTGGTGGACATGCTCCCCTCACCCGGGGTGAGGGTGAGGGTGTCGGTGAGGTCGATGGACACCATCACCATCTGCAAGTCGTGGAAGCCATCTTCCCGGCGGCGGAGAATGTCCAGGGACAGGTTCAGCTTGGCATAGGCTTGTTTCTCCATGTGCACCCTCCAGCCTTAGTCCATGGCGGCCTCAATGGCCTCCAGCAACTGGTCGTACTCCTCCAGGGCGGGCACCTCGGGGTGCTCGGCCTGGATGGCGGGGGTGCTTTTGAAGAGGAACCCGGCCTTGCTGGCCCCGATCATGCCCAGGTCGTTGTAGCTGTCCCCGGCGGCGATGGTGGTAAAGCCCGCCGACTGGAGAGCCTTCACCGTGGTGAGCTTGGACTGGGGACAGCGCATCTGGTGCCCGGTGATGGTGCCGTCCGGGGCCACCTCCAGGGTGTTGCAGAAGATGGTGGGCCAGCCCAATTTTTTCATCAGGGGCTGGGCGAACTGCTCGAAGGTGTCGCTGAGGATGATGACCTGGGTCTTCTCCCGCAGAGCGTCCAGGAACTCCTTGGCCCCGGGCAGAGGCTCCAGGGTGGCGATGGTCTCCTGGATGTCGGACAGTTTCAGCCCGTGCTGGGCCAGAATGTCCAGGCGGTAGCGCATCAGCTTGTCGTAGTCCGGTTCATCCCGGGTGGTGCGCTCCAGCTCGGGGATGCCCCGGGCCTGGGCGAAGGCAATCCAGATCTCAGGGACCAGCACGCCCTCCAAATCCAGACAGGTGATGTACATAGCCGGTTCCTCCTTTTTTAATATATGGTTACAGGGTGCCCAAGAACCGCTCCAGGCGGGTAAGGGCCTCGGTGAGGTTTTTCATGGAGGCGGCGTAGCAGGCCCGCACAAAGCCCTCGCCGCCGGGTCCGAAGGCAGAGCCGGGGATCACCGCCACGTGCTCCTGCTCCAGGAACCGGTCGCAGAATTCCTCGCTGGACAGCCCGGTGGAGCGGATGCAGGGGAAGACGTAGAAAGCGCCCCGGGGCTCGAAGCAGTCCAACCCCAGCTGGCGGAAGCCGTCCACCAGGAAACGGCGGCGGCCGTCGTACTCCTGCTTCATGGTCTCAATGTCCCGGTCCCCGTGCTCCATGGCCTCAATGGCGGCGTATTGGCTGGTGGTAGGGGCGGACATGATGCCGTACTGGTGCAGCTTGGTCATGGCGGCGATGAGCTCCTTGGGTCCGCACACGTACCCCATCCGCCAGCCGGTCATAGAATATGCCTTGGAGAAGCCGTTGATGACAATGGTGCGCTCGTACATGTCGGGAATGTTGGCCATGGACACGTGGTGCTGGCCATAGGTGAGCTCGGCATAGATCTCGTCGGACACCACCATAATATTGGTACCCCGCAGCACCTCCGCCAGGGCCTCCAAATCCTCCCGGTGCATGATGCCGCCGGTGGGGTTGTTGGGGAAGGGGAGCACCAGAATCTTGGTGCGGGGGGTGATGGCGGCTTTCAGCTCTTCGGGGGTGAGGCGGAACTCATGTTCCACCTTGGTCTCCACGTACACGGGCACGCCGTGAATCATGGACACCAGGGGCCCGTAGCACACGAAGGAGGGGGTGGGGATGATGACCTCGTCCCCCGGCTCCAGCAGACAGCGGAAGGCCAGGTCCAGGCCCTCGCTGCCCCCCACGGTGACCAGGGTCTGGCCGATGGGCTGATACTCCAGGTCAAACCGCCGCTTCAGATAGCGGCAGATGGCCCGGCGCAGGTCGGAGAGTCCGGCGTTGGGGGTGTACTTGGTAAAGCCCTTTTCCAGGGAGTAGATGCCCGCATCCCGGATGTGCCAGGGGGTCTGGAAGTCCGGCTCTCCCACGCCCAGGGAGATGGCGTCGTCCATCTCCGCCATGATGTCAAAGTATTTCCGAATGCCGGAGGGAGGCACTTCCTGAATGCGCTGGCTTAAAATCTGTTTATAATCCATCATTCCAATACGAACCTCTCTTCCTGTTCCTCCTGCACCGGGAAAATCAGGTGCTTCTCTTTGTATTTCTTCAGGATGAAGTGGGTGGCCGTGCCGGTGACGCCTTCCATGGGGGCCAGCTTCTCACCCACGAACCGGGCCACCTCCTGCAAGGTGCGCCCCGAGATGATGACGGTGAAGTCGAAGGAACCGCTCATCAAAAAGAGGGATTCCACTTCATCATATTGGTAAATGCGCTGGGCAATGCGGTCGAAGCCGTCGCCCCGCTGGGGGGTGACCTTCACCTCAATGAGGGCGGTGACAGACTCCCGGTGGGTACGGTCCCAGTCCACAATGGCCTTGTAGCCCAGAATCACACGATTCTTCTCGTAGTCGGCAATGGCTGCTGCCACGTCCTCCTGGGTAGAACCGGTCATAGATGCCAATTGGGCGGGGGTGAGGGTGCAATCATTTTCCAAAAGTTGCAGCAGCTGTTTCATGGTACGTCCTCCTTTGCTTATTTCACCGCTTTTTCTCCCTGCAACCCGGGGGGTGTATGGAGAAATGTGGTTGAAACGTATTATACACTTTACCATAGTGCAATGCAATACTCATTGTGGGGCGGAGGAAGACGGGATTTTGCTTCTTGCAAGATTTGTAAAAAGGTGCTTCCCATGGTGGGAGGGGAGTGGTATAATATGCAGTTGTGTGAATTGATACAAATTCATGGTGCAATTTAGAAAGAAGGAGGCAGTGTGGATGGACTATACCATGCTAATTGACCGAATTCTGGAAGCAGAACGATCTGCCCGGGATGTAGCGGAAGAGGTAAAGACCCAGAAAGCCAATTTCGAGGCAGAATTGGAGCAGGAAAAGGCTGCAATTCGACAGAAGTATCTGGATCGCGCCAAAGCCTGGCTGGAGGAGCTGAAAAGCCAGGAGGAAGAGAAGAAAGAGCAGCTGATTGCTGCCCAGAAGGTGCGTTTGGATGACGCAAACGCCAAAATGGAGCGGGCGTACACTCGGTATGGGGACAACTGGGTGAATACGTTGTTCCACCAGACGGTTGACATTCCGTGAGCGCCGGATATGAGGCCCTGGCCACCAAGGCCAAGGCCATCTATGGCAAGCGCATCACCCGGCAGGACCTGGAGCATCTGGCCGGAATGCGCTCGGTGGACGACGTGCTGGCCGAGCTGCGCCAGCTGCCTGGGTGGAGCCATGCAGCGGAGCATCTGCCCCAAGATGCTCTCTTGACCCGTGCCACCCTGGAGACCGCTCTGCGGGAGCAGATTCGCCGGGAGTACCTGAGCCTGATGGCCTTTGTGCCCCACAAGGACCGGGCTGTCATGGGCTTCCCCATTATGCGGGCGGGGATGGACGAGATCTTGGCTGCCCTGCGCCACCTCCACGCCAGTATTTATAAGGAAGTGGAGCCGCTGCCCCCGGCCTTTATGAGCCACACCCGGGTGGATGTGCAGGCCCTGCGCCGCTGCACCACCTATGACGGGCTGGTGGAGGCTACCCGGGGAAGCATCTACCACGATGCCCTGGAGCGGCTGCGCTCCGCCGACGGTGCTCTGCCCGACTACGGCGTCACCGAGGCGCTGCTCAACGGGGTATACTACCAAAAGCTCCAGTCCATCATCCGCCGGAAATACGACGGAGATGTGCGCCGGATTATGGAGAAATCCGTGGGCAGTCAGGTGGATATGCTCAACCTTATGCACATTTTGCGCATGAAGCGGTATTTCCCCCAGGAGGACAACTACCTGCCGGTGCTGCTGCCCTACCACTACAAGCTCAAGCCCCAGATGATTCACGCCATGTGCGCCGCCCCCAACGCCGAGGCGGTGCTGGAGCTGGCCCAGCAGACCCCCTATGGCCGCATCTTTGACCAGCATAGCGGGGAGAACTTGAATTATCTCTACACCGCCACCATTTACCGCACCAGCCGCCGCCAGCTGATGATGGGCAAACCCTCCATTTACAGCGCCGTGGCGCTGATGAACCTGCGAGAGATCGAGCTCAAAGCGGTGGTGTCCGCGGTGGAGGCGGCAAAATACCAGATGGCCCTGAATCCGTCCATACTGGACATGATGGACCGCTGAGGAGGGAGTACATGTCTGTTCAAGCAATGAAGTTTGTCACGGTCACAGGCCCGCTGCCGGAATTTGAAGCGGTGGTGCGCCAGTGTGTCGTGGACCGACCGTTTCACCCGGAGAGCGTGTTACAGGTGATGCACCGCAACAACCACCTGCGGTCCCTGAACATGCCCAACCAGGTGATGCCTCTGCTGCGGCAAGCAGAGGAAGTGCTCACCCGGCTGGAATTGGAGCCGGAATACCGCCCCTTTGCCGAGGGGGCAGACCTGGAGGAGGGCCAGAGATACCTGGATGACCTCACCCAGCAGCTGGACCAGATGGACCAGTGGGAGGAGGCCCTGCGCCAGGAGGAGGCGGACGACCGCTCCTCTGTGTCCCAGCTGGAGAAGCTGGCTGGCATCTCGGTGCAGCTGGACACCCTGCGCAACATGGACCACCTGTCCTTCCGCTTCGGGCACCTGCCTGAGGACAGCTACCGCACCTTCTCCGAGGTGCTGGACAAGCGGGAGGACTGCTTCTTCTTCCCCACCCACACGGAGAACAACCAAGTGTACGGCTGTTACTTCGCCCTCAAGGCCCGGGAGGAGAAGGTGGACGCCCTCTTCGACTCCATGCACTTTGTGCCCGTGCCCCTGGACGAGCGCCTGGGCGGCACCGCTCAGGAGGCCATTGAGGCCCTGCGCCACGAGATGGAGGACGACGAGCAGACCCTGGGACAGCTGAAAAACCAGCGCCAGGAACTGGCCCAGCAGCAGAAGGACCACCTCTTGAGCCTGCGGTCCTGGCTGTGCCGGGAAAACCAGGTCATGGAGATGCGCCGTTTCGGTGCCCGCTCCAAAGAGACCTTCTACCTCATGGGCTGGGTGCCCGAGGACGATCTGCCCGAGTTTTTGGCCCGGGTGGACGCCTATGGCAAGCTGGACTATGTGGTGGACAAGGCGGAGGAGACCGAGCTGACCCCGCCCACCAAGCTGAAAAATTCCCTGTTGGGCCGGATTTTCGAGCCCTTCCTGCGGATGTACGGCCTGCCCAACTACCACGAGTATGACCCGTCCTCCTTCATGGCCATCACCTACTGCATCTTCTTCGGCATCATGTTCGGGGATGTGGGGCAGGGCATTGGCCTGGCTCTCATCGGTCTGTTCCTGGCCACCAAGAAAAAGATGTGGCTGGGCAAGATCATCGTCTGCTGCGGCATCTCCTCCACCATTTTCGGGTTTGTCTACGGCTCCGTGTTTGGCTTTGAGGACATCCTCCCAGGCTTCAAGATCCTGGAGGGCAGCAACGTGGTGTACCTGCTGGTGGCCTCGCTGGCCATGGGCGTGGTGATGCTGGCCTTTGTCATGGTGCTCAATGTGCTCAACGGCATCCGTCAGCACGACTTTGACAAGATTTTCTTCGGCCCCAACGGCCTGGCCGGGATGGTGTTCTATTTAGGCCTCATCATTGCCGCTATGGTGACTCTGCTCACCGGGTTCAGCCTGTTCCGGGTGTGGTACGTCCTGCCGGTGCTGGTGCTGCCCCTGGTCCTCATCCTGTTCCGAGAGCCCCTGTCCGCGCTGGCAGAGGGAAAAGAGGATTGGAAGCCCGAATCCCTGGGCGGCCTGCTGGTCTCCGGCTTCTTCGAGCTGTTTGAGACCCTGCTGTCCTTCCTCACCAACACCCTGTCCTTCCTGCGTGTGGGCGCCTATGCCATCACCCACGTGTGTCTGATGCTGGTCATCCACACCATGGCAGGGGCCAACCTCAACCCCATCGTCCTCATTCTGGGCAACCTGTTTGTCATGGGCTTTGAGGGCCTGCTGGTGGGTATCCAGGTGCTGCGTCTGGAATTCTACGAGCTGTTCGGCCGGTTCTATCAGGACAGCGGCCGGGAGTATAGCCCCCGCATCATTGACTATACGGCGAAAAATTCTTAATCCATCCCAAAAACACAAACATTGGAGGTCATTATTATGAAAGTTATCCTGTTTATCCTGGGCTCCCTGATGCTGTTCCTGCCCCTGGTGACCATTGCCGTCAAGAAGCTCACCGGCGCTTCCGCCCGCCACGCTCTGCTGAGCAACATCGCCATGTTCTGCGGCCTGTTCGTGATTACCGCTGTGCTGGGCCTCACCGGGGCCTCCGCTGCCGCCCCCGACGCTGCTGCTGCCACTGGTGCCGCTGCGGACGGTCTGGCCACTGGTCTGAAGTACATCGGCGCCGGCCTGGCCGTGGGCCTGTCCGGTATCGGCGGCGGCATCGCCGTGTCCTCCTCCGCTTCCGCCGCTCTGGGCGCCATCTCCGAGAACGACTCCATGTTCGGTAAGTCCCTGATCTTCGTGGGCCTGGCCGAAGGCGTGGCTCTGTACGGCCTGATCATCGCCCTGGTGCTCCTTTTCGTATCCTAATGGAGACCACCCATGCGTTACTTTGTCATCTCCGATAATACGGACACCCAAGTGGGTCTGCGCCTGGCCGGAGTGGAGGGCGTGGTAGCCCGCAGCAAAGAGGAGGCGGAGAAGGCCATTCAAAAGGCTCTGGCCGACGACACGGTGGGCATTCTGCTCATCACCGAGAGCCTGGCCCAGCTGTGTGCCGACCAGCTGGGGGATTGGAAGATGAGCGGCCGCACCCCCCTGGTGGTGGAGATTCCAGACCGACATGGAACTCGCAACCACGATGCCATTGGCCGATACATCCGGGAGGCCATTGGTATAAAATTATAGGGCAACACCCCACCATGTCACCTGCGAGGCTTTGCGGAAATTTTACGCCCCAATTTCGTTGCGCCTTCTTGCAATACACAAAGTATTGCTGCAAAGGCGCGCCTCATTGGGACGCAAAATTTGCTCGCAAATCCTTCTTGCTGAATGGTGTGGTGCAGCCCTAAGATACAGGCTAGTCCCGTGAGACAAGGAGGGATCTCAACATGCCAGAACAAACCGAAAAGCTGCTTCACTTCACCGAAGAGGTGGTGCGCAACGCCGCCCAGCAGAGTGAGCAGATGAAGAAAGAATTGGAAGAGCAGCGGGCTGCCGCTCTGGCGGAGGCCAAAATTGAGGCCAAGGACGCGGCCCGGTCCTATTACGATAAGGAGGCCGCCCGCATCCGGGCGGAGTCCGGCCGGGAGGTGTCCCGGCACCTGATGGACAGCAAGCGCCAGATCTATCTGCGCCGCAAGGAGATCACCCAGGAGGTGTTTGAGCAGGTGTGTGAGCGCATCCGCACCTTCACCGGCACCCCTGACTACTATGACCACATGGTGCAGATGCTCCGCCGTGCCATGGAGCAGCTGCCCGGGGCTCAGGCGGTGACGGTGCAACTGCGGGGGGAGGACATGTCCTTTGCCCCCAAGCTCTCCGCCGCCCTGGCCCCGATAAAGGTGGAGTGCCAGGAGGGAAGCTTCTCCCTGGGCGGCTTCATCCTCCAGTGCAGCCAGCTGGGCCTGCGGGTGGACTGCTCCTTCGACAACCGGCTGGACGAGCTGGCCGGCCACTTCGCCGAGTCCTTCGGGCTGTCCCTGTCCGATGACTTGGACGAGATGTAAGGAGGGGGAAGTGGAATGAGTGAATATCGCATTTACAGTGTCAACGGCCCTGTGGTAAAGGTGGTGGGCGGCAAAGGCCTGGCCATGATGGACATGGTGTTTGCCGGCGACCAGCAGCTCATCGGTGAAGTGGTGGGCGTGGAAGGGGACATGACCACCGTGCAGGTGTATGAGGACACCGCCGGACTGGCCCCCGGTCAGCCGGTCACCACCACCGGGTCCCCCATGGCCCTGATGCTGGGCCCCGGCCTGCTGGGCAACATCTTCGACGGCATTGCCCGCCCCTTGAAGAGCCTGGAGGCCATTTCCGGCCCCTTCCTGGGCCGAGGCGTCAACATCCCCGCCCTGGACCTCTCCAAGAAATGGGACGTGGAGATCACCGTGAAAGAGGGAGACCCCGTCAAGCCCGGCACCCTCTACGCCCAGTGCCAGGAGACCTCCGCCATCCTCCACCGCTGCCTTACCCCCGCCGGACTCAACGGCACCGTCACCCGGGTGGTGCCCAATGGCCCCTACACCGTGGAGGACGTGCTGGTGGAGGTCACCGATGCCCGAGGCAAGGTGACGAGTCTGAAACTGGCCACCCGGTGCACCATCCGAGGCGCCCGGCCCATCGCCCAGCGTCTGCCCATCCACCGCCCCCTCATCACGGGTCAGCGGATTCTGGACACCCTCTTCCCCATCGGCAAGGGGGGTGCCGCCGCCATCCCTGGCCCCTTCGGCGCAGGCAAGACCATGACCCAGCACCAGCTGGCCAAGTGGTCGGACGCAGACATCATCGTCTACTTAGGCTGCGGCGAGCGTGGCAACGAGATGACCCAGGCCCTGGAGGAGTTCTCCGAGCTGAAGGACCCCCGCACCGGGCTGCCCCTGATGAACCGTACCATCTTGATTGCCAATACGTCCAATATGCCGGTGGCTGCCCGTGAGGCTTCGGTGTACACCGGCATGACCATTGCCGAGTATTACCGGGACATGGGCTACCACGTGGCCCTCATGGCCGACTCCACCTCCCGCTGGGCCGAGGCTCTCCGGGAGATCTCCGGCCGCCTGGAGGAGATGCCCGCCGAAGAGGGCTTCCCCGCCTACCTGGCCTCCCGTCTGGCCGAGTTCTATGAGCGGGCGGGCTATGTGGAGACGTTGGAGGGCAAGGAGGGCTCCGTCACCGTCATCGGTGCCGTGTCCCCCCAGGGCGGCGACTTCTCCGAGCCGGTGACCCAGAACACCAAGCGTTTTGTCCGCTGCTTCTGGGCCCTGGACCGCAGCCTGGCCTACGCCCGGCACTTCCCCTCCATCAACTGGCTCAACTCCTACTCGGAGTACACCGTGGATTTCAAAGACTGGTACAGTGAGAACGTCTCCCCGGACTTCGCCCCCTGCCGTCAGCGCATTGCAAACCTGCTGCGGGAGGAGAGCCAGCTCATGGAGATCGTCAAGCTCATTGGCTCGGACATTCTCCCTGAAAACCAGAAGCTCATCATGGAGACCGCCCGCCTCATCCGCCTGGGCTTCCTCCAGCAGAACTCCTATAACCCGGTGGACACCTACGTGCCCCTGAAAAAGCAACTGCTGATGATGCAGACCATTCTGCGGCTCTACGACGGGGTGAAGGAGGGCATTGACCGCTCCATCCCCCTGTCCCAGTACACCGCCACCGGCATCTTTGACACGGTGGTGAAGATGAAGTACGAGATTCCCAACGAAGACCTGTCCAAGTTCGACGACTACGCCGCCATGATCGACAAAGCCCTGGAGCAGGTCAACACTGCCAATAGCTGAGGTGACTGCCATGAGATTGGAATATACCGGACTATCTGACCTGAACGGCTCCCTGGTGGCCCTGGAAGGGGTCTCCGGCGTGTCTTACGACGAGATGGCCGAGCTGGTGATGGCCGACGGCTCCCGCCGCTATGGCCGTGTCATTCTCATCGAGGGCGACCGGGCGGTGCTCCAGGTGTTTGAGGGCACCCGTGGCATCTCTCTGGAGAACACCTCCACCCACTTCACCGGAAAGCCCATGGACATTGCCCTGTCCAAGGAGATGCTGGGCCGTGTCTTTGACGGCGCGGGCCGCCCCATTGACGGCCTGGGCGAGCTCTACCCCGACGAGCGGCGCAACATCAACGGCTCCGCCATCAACCCGGTGAGCCGCCAGTACCCCCGCAGCTGCATCTACACCGGCGTGTCCGCCATCGACGGCACGTCTACCCTGATTCGTGGCCAGAAGCTGCCCATCTTCTCCGGCGCTGGTATGGCTCACAATGAGCTGGCCGCCCAGATGGTACGCCAGGCCCACGTGGCCGGGGACGACGGGGAGTTCGCCATCGTCTTTGCCGCCATGGGCGTGAAAAACGACGTGGCCGAGTTCTTCCGCCGCAACTTTGAGGAGTCCGGGGCTCTGCCCCGGGTGGCCATGTTCCTGAACTTGGCCTCCGACCCCATCATTGAGCGTATCCTCACGCCTCGCTGCGCCCTCACCGCCGCCGAGTATCTGGCCTTCAACCACGGCTATCACGTGCTGGTGGTGATGACCGACATGACCTCCTACTGCGAGGCCGTGCGCGAGTTCTCCTCCTCCAAGGGCGAGATTCCCTCCCGTAAGGGCTTCCCCGCCTACCTGTACTCCGATTTGGCCTCCCTCTACGAGCGGGCGGGCATGATCGTGGGCAAGAAGGGCTCGGTGACCCAGGTGCCCATCCTCACCATGCCCAACGACGACATCACCCACCCCATCCCCGACCTGACGGGCTACATCACTGAGGGCCAGATCGTGTTGGACCGGAACATGGACCAGTCCGGGGTCTATCCCCCCATCAACATCCTGTCCTCTCTGTCCCGTCTGATGAAGGACGGCATCGGCGAGGGCTATACCCGGGCCGACCACCCCGCCCTGTCCAACCAGCTGTTTGCCTCCTACTCCAAGGTACAGGACGCCCGCAGCCTGGCCTCGGTCATCGGCGAGGATGAGCTGTCCCCCCTGGATCAGCAGTACCTGCGCTTTGGCCGGGCCTTCGAGCAGTACTTTGTCCGCCAGGGCCAGCAGGAGGACCGCACCCTGGAGCAGACCCTGGAGCTGGGCTGGGCCCTGCTGTCCATCCTGCCCAAAGGCGAGCTGGACCGCATCAGCGACAAGGAGCTGGAAGAGCACTACAAGGAAGGGGCCTTCGAGTCCCTGGGCGAGCTGTAATGGGACACGTGACGGAAAGGGGGTGGCCCAATGGCTGCCATTCTGCCCACCAAGGGTAACCTCATGGCCGCCAAGCGCTCCCGGGCGCTGGCAACCACCGGCTATGAGCTGATGGACCGGAAGCGGAACATTCTGGTCCGTGAAATGATGACACTGATGGAGGACGCCTCCCGCATCCAGCGGGAGATTGACCAGATCTTCCAGTCCGCCTATATCGCCCTGGCCAAGGCAAACATCGAGCTGGGCCTGTGCGACCGCATCGCGGAGGGCGTGGAGCCGGACAACAGTCTGGACGTGCGCTGGCGCTCGGTGATGGGGGTGGAGCTGCCCCACATCCCCGACAACACCCCGCCTCTGAGCCCCACCTATGGCTTTGCCTATACGTCCCCCGCCTTCGACCAGGCCTACATCCAGTTTGCCAAGGTCAAAGATTTGACCCGGCGTATGGCGGAGGTGGAGATCTCCATCTACCGCCTGGCCCAGGCCATCAAGAAGGCCCAGAAGCGGGCCAACGCCCTGAAAAACATCGTCATCCCCGACCTGGACAACACCATTCGCTTCATCACCGAGGCGTTGGAGGAAAAGGAACGGGAGGAGTTTGTGCGCCTGAAGGTCATCAAGCGCCAGACGGGCAAATAACCCATCAAAAAATATCCCTGAGACTCGTTTGTAAGTCTCAGGGGTAT
>NZ_SJOS01000007.1:0-70108 GCF_012027765.1 Pseudoflavonifractor sp. SW1122
TTTCCTATGCTTGGATAACAAAAAACCGGAGCAAGGTTTCCCTTGCTCCGGTCACTTGGTGCGAATGGCGATACAGAACTTTTCAAAAAATCCCGTAATATCAACGGTTTCCGGGCTTGTCGGATAGCAAATAACTTGTATTAGACCCCCTTTTGGGCGGCTGTTTTTTAACAGTCGCCCTTTTTCTATCCCCAAATTTAGTGTGCGCTTTAGGGTGGGAAATCCCTTGTTTTTTCGCCTGTGGGCGGCGCAAATGAAGCCGCCCATATCCTTTCTCTCATGGGAGGCCGGGCGGCGATACAGGGGCGCAAACCCACCGAAACGAACACTTTTCAAAACCGAAGGAAGGAGGTATCCAACATGGCGGTATTCCGCATTGAGAAAACCCGCGATTACACGGTGATGTCCAATCACCATCTGCGGGATACAGGCCTGTCGTTGAAATCCAAGGGGCTGCTCTCCATGATGCTGTCCCTGCCGGAGGACTGGAACTACACCACCAGGGGCCTTGCGAAGATCTGCAAGGAGGGTACGGACAGCATCGGCTCTGCCCTGAAGGAGCTGGAGCGGGCCGGCTACATCGTCCGCAACCGCCTCCGGGACAGCAAGGGCAAGATCGTGGACGTGGAGTATGTCATCTACGAAACGCCCCATCCCCCGGAGCCGGACGGGCCGTGTGAGGATGAGCCGGATACGGAACATCCAGATACGGAAAACCCGGATATGGATACTCCGGGTCTGGAAAACCGGCCGCAATTAAATAAAGATAAAAGCAATCCTGATAAATCAAAAAAAGATGGACTCAGCACGGAAGGATCAAATCCTGTCCAATCAATCCCCCAAACCCCCAGGGGCTCGGACCGGAAAGGACGGGACCGGATGCGGGAACGGGAAAGCTATCGGGAATTGATTTTGGAGAACATCGAGTATGACTGCCTCATCCAGAACCACCGCCTTGACCGTGACCGCCTGGACGAGCTGGTGGAGCTCATGGTGGACACGGTGTGCTCCAACCGGGAGATGATCCGTATCGCCGGGGACGACTACCCGACGGAGGTGGTCAAGTCCCGCTTCCTGAAGCTGAACAGTTCCCACATCGAGTATGTGCTGGACCGGATGCGGGAGAACACCACCTATGTCCGCAATATCAAGAAATACCTGCTGGCCGCTTTGTATAACGCCCCGGCCACCATCGACAGCTACTACACTTCCCTGGTGAGCCACGATATGTACGGCGGCGGAGATCGGAGGTGATGTGCGTGCAGGAAGAAATCACCCAGGGCGTGGTCTCCCTCTCGGTGGAGACCGGCAAGATGACGGCGGACCTGCTCCAAAAGGCCATGAAGAAGGTGCTGGAGGAGATGCAGAAGAAGCCCTCCCAGAGCAGCTTACACCAGGGAAAACAGACCCTGCACCAGCTCAAACAGCATGGGGCCTCCCTGACCAACATCGAGATCACGGAGCAGAACATCAAGGCATTTTCGGCGGTGGCGAAGAAGTACGACATCGACTACGCCCTGAAGAAGGACCCCCATACAGAACCCCCGCATTACTATGTGTTCTTCAAGGCGAAGGACAAGGACCAGCTCCAACCGGCTTTCAAGGAGTTCACCGCCATGACCCTGGACCGGAAGAAGTGCCCCACCATCCGGGAGCGGCTGGCCCAGGCCCAGGAACAGACCAGGACCATGCACCGGGAACGGGAGAAGGTCAAGGCCAAGGACCGGGAGGTGGCGCGATGACCGACAAGATGAAAAAGCTGGTGCTGCTCAACCTCCCGTATCTCATCTTCGTGTATCTCTTTGACAAGCTCTGTCAGGGTGTGCGGCTGGCTCCTGGGGCGGACGCCTCGGAGAAGCTGCTCCACATCGGGCAGGGCTTTTCGGTGGCCTTTGCCAGTCTGGCGCCCAGCTTCCATCTGGTGGACCTGTGCGTGGGCGCCGCCGGCGCGGTGCTGATCCGGCTGGTGGTCTACTCCAAGGGCAAGAACGCGAAGAAATACCGCCGGGGTATCGAGTACGGGAGCGCCCGATGGGGCACCCCGGCCGACATCGCCCCCTACATGGACAAGGACTTCTCCCAAAATGTCCTTCTCACCCAAACGGAGCGGATCACCATGTCGAGCCGCCCGAAGGAACCCAAGTACGCAAGAAACAAAAATATCCTGGTCATTGGCGGCTCCGGCAGCGGCAAGACGAGGTTCTTCGTCAAGCCCAACCTACTCCAGTGCCATTCCTCCTATGTGGTCACGGACCCCAATGGTAATTTACAATAAGGATAAAGGGAGCGCGCACCCTCAAGAAAGGAGGTTACACCCCATGAAGAAACAGCCGGACAAGGGAAAAATCACAGCCCTGTACGAGCGTCTTTCCCATGACGATGAGCGAGCCGGGGAAAGCGTGTCGATAGAAAACCAAAAGCGCATTTTGGAGGACTACGCCCAAAAGAACGGCTTTACGAATATCCGGCACTTCACCGATGACGGAGTGCGGGGAACGACTTTCAAGCGTCCGGGGCTGGACGCTATGCTGGAAGAAATCCGGGCGGGAAATGTGGCTACGGTCATTATCAAAGACCAAAGCAGGATTGGCCGTGATGTTGTCGAAGTGGGGCTTTTGAAGCGCACCTTTGACGAGTACCATGTACGCTTTATTGCGGCAAATGACAACCTTGATACCGCCAACGGCTTTGATATAATGTCAATTTTCCGAGATGTGATAAACGAGTGGTATGTTGCCGACACCAGCCGGAAAATCAAGACCGTTTTCAAGTCGAGAATGGAAAAGGGCTTGCGCTGCTCCGGCAGCGTCAGCTATGGCTACCTTGCGTCCAAGGAGAACAAGGGCGAATGGGTAATCGACGAGGAAGCCGCCGCCGTTGTGCGCCGTATCTTCCACAGCGTTGTTGCCGGGGAGAGTATCGCCAGCATAGCAAGGGCACTCCGCGCCGAGAAAATCCCTATCCCGTCCGAGCATTGGAAGCGGATAGGCGCACCCGTCCGGTCGGCGAAGTACACAGACCCCTACGCATGGTCAACAACAACTATCAGCTATATCCTCAAACG
The DNA here is from genome assembly GCF_012027765.1 of Pseudoflavonifractor sp. SW1122. Lineage (NCBI taxonomy): Bacteria > Bacillati > Bacillota > Clostridia > Eubacteriales > Oscillospiraceae > Pseudoflavonifractor > Pseudoflavonifractor sp. SW1122. Next base: position 3,065 of record NZ_SJOS01000007.1, read on the forward strand.
CCCGGAGTACACAGGGCGCAAGGTTTTAGGGAAAACCGTCTGCGAGAACTACAAGACCAAAAGCACCCGCAAGACCGCGCCGGAGGAACAGTATATTTTTGACGGGGAAATCCCCGCCATTGTGGACGAGGAAACATGGAACACCGTCCAGCGGCTTATGGGAACAAAACGCCGCGCCCCCAAGCGGCAGAACACCCCAAACCGCTTGACCGGGCTTCTCTACTGCGCTGACTGCGGCGCGAAGCTGACCCACCGCAGCAGCCTTGTGCAAGGCAAGTATCTGGACGACGCTTTTGTGTGTTCCAGCTACCGCCAGCTTACCCGCGACTGCACCATGCACTATATCCCCACCGCGAAAATGGAAGCCGCCATTCTTGCCGCAATCCAGCGCGTGAGCTGGTATGTACGGCACAATGAAGCGGAGTTTATCGAGCGTGTGCGGAAAGCCACCGACCAGCACCAAGAAAATGCCGTCAAGGAGTACCGGCAGAAAGTGAGCAAGGCGCAGCGGCGGTATAAGGAGCTGGACGGGCTTGTAAAAAAGCTGTACGAGGGAAACGCCACAGGCAAGATACCCGATAAGCACTTTACCCGTCTGCTTGCCGAATATGACGAGGAACAGACCGGGCTGGAAGCCGCTATCGCACAATGGCAGGAAGCAATCGAGAGCTGGAACGCCGACAGGCTGAAAACAGATAAGTTTATCGAGCTTGTGAGCCGCTACACCGACTTTTCCGAATTGACAACGCCCATGCTCAACGAGTTTATCGAGAAAGTGGTTGTCCATGAGGGCGAGGGGCGCGGGAACAGCCGCCGCCAGCGGATAGATATTTACCTCAACTTCATCGGCGCGTTTGAAGTCCCCGCCCATATCGTTACCCCAATGGAAGCCGAGGAACAACGCCGCCAGCAGGAGGAACAGGCGGCAAAGGAAGCCCGTTCACAGGAGCTTGCCAAAGCGCGGGAGGAAAAGCGCAAGGCAGAGAAGCGGGAGTTTACCGCGAGGAAGAAAGCGGGCTTGCTGACCCCGGAGGAACAGGCGGCAGACGAAGCGCGGTTAGCCCATAACCGGGCATGGCAAAAGGAATGGCGGAAGAAACGGAAAGCCGCCGAGCCGCCCAAGTCCCCAAAGCCGAAATCCTTAAAGGAGCTTGCCGCGCTGCAAAAGGCCGGAGCCGACCTCACGCCGGAGGAAGCAGAACGCCTTGCCGCTTACCGCGAGAGGAAAAACCGCCAGCACAAGGCATGGTATGAACGGCAGAAAGCAGCGCAGCCGCCCAAGCCCCGGACGCTCAAAGAGCTTGCCGCCGCGCAAGTCGCGGGACAGCCCCTCACGCCGGAGGAAGCGGAACGCCTTGAAGCCAGCCGGAGCCGGAAGAAGAACGCCTACCAAGAACTGAAAGCCCAAGCGGAAACCGACCCCGCCGCAGCCGCCGAGCTTGCAAGGCGGCGGGCTTACCACTCGGAAGCCACCAAGAAATCCCGCCAGAAGATGTACGAGGAAGCCGCAGCCGGAAACCCCGCAGCCCAAGCCCGGTATGAGAACTTCCTTGCTGCAAGGCGGGAGAACTACCACAGGAAGAAGCACGACGAGAAAGGAGAACAAATCGCATGAGAAGATTGATTGATAACGGGAACCGCCCCATTACCCCAAAGCCCCATATCGGCCACTACGGGCGGCTGCGGAAAGCCTATCTGGAACAATACCGCCACCGCCTTTATACCGCCCTTGTAGCCAGCGAGAAGTTATATCCCCACCTTGCGGAAACAGACCGGGCGGCGCGGGATATGCTGGACTACCTCATGCCCCGCCTTGCCAGAGAAGCGGGAGCCACCGAAACCCTTAAAGCCGCCGACCCGATGAAATGGGTAGGATTGATGAACAACTGCAAGGCGAGAGCCGAGGAAATCATCAGGCATGAGCTAATCTATGTCTGACGGTCAAGAGCCGGAAAAATCGGAAATCTTGCGATAACAGCCGCCCCGACGAACCATTCCCCGTCCGGGCGGTTTTTATCGTCAAAAACGCTGTTTTCTCCAAGTCAAGAGCCGGAGAAAACACCCGAAAAATGCCCCTATTGCGTAACAGGGGCGCAGAAAGGAGCTTGCATGAGAACAGGGCTTACCAAGCAGGAAAAGACCACCGATATTTGGTTTGACGAGAAAGACCCCCTTATCCATATCCGCACCCACAACACCGCCTTGAAAAAGCGTCTGCTTGCATACAGCCGCCGCTACCCGGCGATCTGCCAGCAGACCGATGCAGACCCGGAAACGGGCTGCATGGAGTTTGACATTGAGAAAGGCCGTTTCTCTTTCCGTCTGACCGCCCCATACAGTGAGGAACGCAGGGAAGCGGCGCGGCAATATGCCAGAGAGAACAACGCCGCTGACAGGCTGAAATGATGTAGATTTGTTCACAATCTTATGATATACTGTTTCTTGGGAACAAATCGGAGTTGAGGAGGCAAACCATGTATTCCTTATTGTTATTAAATCTGATTATACCTTTTGTAATGATTTTGGTTGGGGACATATTGAAAAGACATCCTGCAACTGACATAAAATCGGGTAACGGATATAACACACCAACTGCACGGAAATCACAAGAACACTGGAATTATGCACAAAGTATAGCACCAAATAATTTTATCTCTCTTGGCAAGGTATTAGGAGTAGTTGAGATTATTTTAAGTATAGGAATGTTCCTTTTACAGATTTCAGTTAATATTGCCCTTACTGTAGGAATTTGTACGGGAATAGTATTTTTGTTTTGCGGCTTTTATAAAACAGAAATAGGAATAAAGAATAAGTTTAAGGAATGAATTTTTGTTTAATCGAACAGAACATAGTAAAATCAAACACTCCACCCACAAGGGACAGCCGAGAAAATCGACTGTCCTTTTTCTATGCCGACAGGCAGAAAGGAGCGACCAGTCATGACGAAACCGAGAGAGAAAACCCGCGAGGAATTGACCGCCGAGATTGAGGAAAGCAAGAAGAAAATCCGGCAGTTTGAGAACCGGGAGAAAATCATCAAGCAGAAGTTATCCGTTGAGGAACGCAAGGCGAGAACCCACAGGCTTTGCAAGCGCGGCGGCTTCATGGAGAGCCTTGTGCCGGAGCTGATTGCCATGCCGGACGAGGACGCGAAAGCCTTTTTACGGCTTGCCTTGACGAGCGAGCCAGCACAGGAGTTTTTGAAAAAACGAGCCGGGGACGGGAACGCGGAGTAATCCCTTTGGAACAAAGGGCGCACTTATACACCCTTGCGGGCGTGTGCGCTCTGCCGAGGGCTTTATCTCCGCACAGGGAACTTTCCCCGCGCTCCGATATGGCGGCTTTGCCGCAACAAGGGGCTGCACCCCTTGCGCCGCTTCGCGGCTATCCCTGCACACCCACAAAAACAGTACACCCGCCCCGGCGTCTGTACTATTTTTGCGGGTTTTATTATCCTATCCGGGAGGTGATACCCATAGCCATTTACCATTGTAACATCGGCATTGTGAGCCGAGGAAAAGGCAAGTCAGCCGTTGCCGCAGCCGCCTATCGAAGCGGCGAGAAAATCACAAACGAGTGGGACGGAATGACCCATGACTACACCCGCAAGCGCGGCGTTGTCCATACGGAAATCCTACTGCCGCCCCATGCCCCGCCCTCTTTCTCTGACCGCGCTGCCCTATGGAACAGCGTGGAACTTTACGAGAAAGCCGGGAACGCCCAGCTTGCCAGAGAGATTGACGCAGCACTCCCCATAGAATTATCCAGAGAGGAACAGATCCGGCTCGTCCGGGAATACTGTTCCTCTCAATTTGTTTCCAGAGGAATGTGCGTTGATTTTGCCATTCACGACACCGGCAGCGGCAACCCCCATTGTCATATCATGCTTACCATGCGCCCCCTTGACGAGCGCGGCGCATGGGCGGCGAAGTCCAAAAAGGAATATGACCTTGACGAAAACGGCGAGCGTATTCGCTTGCCAAGCGGCAGATACAAGACGCACAAAGTTGACCTCACAGGCTGGAACGACAAGGGCAACGCGCTTTTATGGCGCAAGGCATGGGCGGATATTTCAAACGCCTACCTTGAACGCGCCGGAAGCCCGGAGCGTATCGACCACCGCAGCAACGCCGAGCGCGGCATTGACGAGCTGCCTACCGTCCACATGGGCGTAGCGGCTTGTCAAATGGAGAAGAAAGGCATAGCCACCGAGAAAGGCGAGCTGAACCGGAATATCCAAAAGGCAAACCGCCTTATCCGGGAAATCCGGGCGCAGATTGGAAAGCTCAAAGAATGGATTGGCGAGCTGTTCAAGGCGCGGGAAACCGCCCCGGAGCAGCCCCCGCAATCCCCCGGCCTTGCAAATCTGCTGATAAAGTATATGAGCGTTCAGAGGGAAAAGAGCCGGAAGTATTCGCAGTATTGGCAAAGGCAGCACGCAGCCGATGAACTGAAAACCGTATCACAGGCAGTCAATTTCCTTGCGGAGCGCGGCATTTCCACCCTTGCGGAGCTGGACGCTGCCCTTTCCTCTGTCAGCGACCAAGCCGACGCTATCCGGGAGGGCATGAAAACCGCCGAGAAGCGCATGAAAGAATTGCAAAAGCTGATTGAGTACGGGAGGAACTACACCGAGTACAAGCCCATTCACGACGAACTGAAAAAGCTGAAAAATGGCTGGACGAACAAGCGCGACAAGTACGAGGAAACCCACCGCGCCGAGCTTACCCTATGGAACGCAGCGAGCCGCTATCTCCATGCAAATCTGCCGAAAGGGACAAAGCCCCCCTTGCCTATTTCTGAATGGGAAAAAGAGTATGCCACCCTCAGCGGACAGAGGACAGCGGAATATACCAAGCTGAAAGAAACCCGCGCCGAGGTTGCCGAGCTGCACAATATCCGCAAGTGCGTTGATATTGCGCTGAAAGCCGACCAGCCAGAGCAGACCCGCGCCAAGCGGCATGACTTAGAACGATGAAAGGAGTTGAGATTTTTGTACTACACCCAAGAACAGATAGACCGGGCGAACCAAGCCGACCTTGTTTCTTTCCTGCAATCACAGGGCGAGCAGCTTACCCGCGCCGGAAATGAATACCGCTGGAAACGGCACGACAGCTTGACCGTCCGGGGAAACAAATGGTACAGGCACAGCCAGAGCAAGGGCGGCGGCCCCGTCGATTTTGTCATGGAGTTTTTCGGCAAGAGCTTCACCGAAGCCGTGGAACTTCTCACAGGAGAAAAGGGAGCCGTACCGCCGCCGGACAGACCTTGCCCCGCGTCCCTATCCGACTTCCGGCTACCGCCCCAAAACAGCGACAATCGAACAGCGAGGAACTACCTCACAGCAGCCCGCCGCATTGATGAAGATGTGACGGGCATTTTCTTTGCCCGCGGCGATATTTACGAGGACGCAGCCCACCACAACGCCGTATTTGTGGGGCGGGACGAGGACGGAATACCGCGTTACGCCCACAGCAAGGGGACGGCGGGAAACTTCCGGCTTGATGTGAAAGGCAGCGACAAAGCCTTTAATTTCTGCTACCGGGGCGAGGGCGACAGGCTTTTTGTCTTTGAAGCCCCCGTTGACCTGCTCTCTTTCCTCTGCCTGTTCAAAAAGGCATGGCAGAAGCAGAGCTATTTGTCATTGGGCGGCGTGGGAGAAAAAGCCCTGTTGCGTTTCCTCTCTGACCGCCCAAACATCAAGACCGTTTACCTCTGCCTTGACAGCGACCAAGCGGGAAACGACGCTTGCAGCCGCCTTGCGGAGCTTGTGCCGGAGGGATATACCGTCCACCGCCTTGTGCCGCTGTTTAAGGACTGGAACGAGGTATTGCAGCACCGGGCAGAAATCACAGACGGGAAGTATATCCGGGAAGCGGTTTACGGCTTGAAAGAGCCGCCGCAGGAAGAAACCGTCGAGATTATTCGCATGAGCGAGGTTGACACACAGACCGTTGAATGGCTATGGGAGCCGTATATCCCTTTCGGGAAAGTAACCATTGTGCAAGGCAATCCCGGCGAGGGCAAGACCACCTTTGCCCTACGCCTTGCCGCCGCCTGCACCACCGGGGGAACGCTGCCGGGAATGAAGCCCTTGCCGCCATTCCAAGTGATTTACCAGACCGCCGAGGACGGGCTGGGCGATACCGTCAAGCCCCGCTTGATAGAAGCCGAAGCCGACCTTGACCGCGTGCTTGTGATTGATGAAGCCAAGCGGGAGCTTACCCTGTCCGACGAGCGCATAGAAAAGGCAATCACGCAGAACGGGGCGCGGCTGATTATCCTTGACCCCATACAGGCGTACATGGGCGAAAAGACCGACATGAACCGGGCAAACGAAGTGCGCCCCATGTTCCGCCGCCTTGCCGATGTTGCCGAGCGTACCGGGTGCGCCGTTATCCTTATCGGACACTTGAACAAAGCCGCCGGAGGGCAGAGCGCATACCGGGGATTAGGTTCTATTGACTTCCGCGCCGCAGCAAGGAGCGTCCTGCTGATCGGGCGCGTGAAGCGGGAGCCAAATGTGCGCGTTATCGTCCATGACAAATCTTCCCTTGCGCCGGAGGGCAAGCCCGTTGCTTTTTGCCTTGACCCGGAAACAGGCTTTTCATGGATAGGCGAATACGACATAACCGCCGACGAGCTGCTATCCGGCGCGGGCGGGAACACCGCCACCAAGACCGAACAGGCGGAACGGCTAATACTGGACTTGCTCGCAGACGGGAAAGAGCTTGCCAGTGAGGATATTGACAAGGCCGCAGCCGAAGCCGGGATTTCTGCCCGCACCGTCCGGGCGGCAAAGAAAAACCTTGACGGGCGCATTACCTCAAAGCGTATCGGCGCGGCATGGTATCACGCCCTCAAAAAATGAAATGGCAAAATCCAAGTGGCAAAACCCAGATACCTTGCCACTTTGCCACTTCGCCACTTCACCCCTCAATCACCGCCCCATGTGCTACCGTATGGGGCTTTTCTCATAGAAAGGAGCAGCCTATGAACAATGAAACCAGCAAGACCAGCACCCCCGCAGCCGCTTCCCCTCTGACCGCCAAACCCGACCTTGTGAAGAACATCGGCGGCACGACCTTTGACATTCATATCCATTTCAGCGAAACCAGCCGGGAAACCTTTACGGACAAGGTTGTGCGCCTTATCAAGAACGACAGCGGCGATGAAACCGCTTAAAAGCAAGATACTTTTTTCTTGTTCCTTATTGACAAAACCCGAAAGGCACCATCCTGAACGAGGTGGGCGCCATGCTGGACCGCAAGGGATACCGCATTAAAAGCCTGAACCTCATCAACTTCAAAAAATCCATGCGGTACAACCCTCTGGCGTACATCCGCAGCGAGAAGGATATTTTGAAGCTGGTGAACGCCTTGATCCTCAACACCAAGGGCGAGGGTGAAAAAAGTTCCGAGGATTTCTGGGTGAAGGCCGAGCGCTTGTACTACTCCGCCCTCATCGGATACATCTGGTACGAGGCGGAGCCGGAGGAACGCAACTTCATCACCCTGCTGGACCTCATCAACGCCAGCGAGGCGCGGGAGGACGACGAGGAGTTTCAGTCCCCCGTGGACCTGCTGTTCGCCAAGCTGGAGAAGGAGCACCCGGACCACTTTGCCGTGAAGCAATACCGCAAGTTCAAAATGGCCGCGGGAGATGTATGCTCTAAGTGACTTCTTAATCATGGTTTTTGTCATGGTTAGTGAAGCAGTCACTTAGAGCATTTTCATTTCAGGAGGTACAGCCATGAGAAACGAGAAAATCACCCCACTGTACGAGCGTTTGAGCCGCGACGATGAGTTACAGGGCGAGAGCAATTCTATATCGAACCAGAAAAAGATGTTAGAGGACTATGCCCGCCGGAATGGTCTGCCGAACCCCACCCACTTCACCGATGACGGCGTATCGGGAACCCGTTTTGATCGCCCCGGCTTTCTGGCGATGATGGAGGAAGTCGAGGCCGGACGGGTGGAGGCCATCGTCATAAAGGACATGAGCCGCCTGGGGCGCGATTATCTGAAAGTCGGCCAGGTCATGGAGATTTTGCGGCAGCGCGGCGTCCGGCTGATCGCCATCAATGACGGTGTAGACAGTCTGAAAGGCGATGACGATTTTACCCCGTTCCGCAACATTATGAACGAGTTTTACGCCCGCGACACCAGCCGGAAAATCCGCTCTGTGTTCAAATCCAAAGGTATGAGCGGTAAGCACCTGACCGGCACTGTCATTTATGGATATTTGTGGGACGAAAAGCGGGAACACTGGCTTGTGGACGAAGAAGCCGCCGAAGTGGTACGCCGCATCTTTTCCCTGACGATGGAAGGCTATGGCCCCTATCAAATCTCCAAGCTGCTGTCCGAGGCAAAGGTTGAAATCCCCGCTGTCCATCTGGCACGCTTTGACGAAGGAGTAAACAGGACGAAGCCGGTCAAAGACCCCTACGGCTGGGGATCATCCACCATTGTGAACATCCTAAAAAAGCGGGAATACCTGGGCCACACCATCAATTTCAAAACCCGCAAGCACTTCAAGGACAAGAAAAGCCACTATGTTGACGAAAGCGAGTGGACGATTTTCGAGAATACCCATGAGGCCATCATCGACCAGGAAACCTTTGACAATGTGCAGCGTATCCGGGCAAATGTCAGGCGTTACCCGGACGGATGGGGCGAGGCCCATCCCCTGACCGGCCTGATGTACTGTGCCGACTGCGGCGGCAAGATGTATGTCCATCGCGTCAATAACGGCAAGCGTGACCCACAGTTTACTTGCAGTCAGTACAGCAAAATCCCATGCGGGACGCTCTGCGGCACACAGCACCGCATCCGGGCCGAGGCTGTCCTGACCCTGATAACCGATATGCTCCGGGCCATCGCGGAGTATTCCAAAAATGACCGGGCCGAGTTTATCCGCACCGTCCAGGAAACGCAAGCCGCCCAGCAGACCGCCGACATATCCAAGAAGCGGAAACGGCTGGCCGCCGCCCAAAAGCGGGCCGGGGAACTGGAACGGCTGATTTGCAAAATCTATGAGGACAACGCCCTGGGCAAGCTGCCGGACGCCCGGTATGAGGCCCTGGACACACAGTATGCCAAGGAGCAGGACGCTCTCAATGCGGAAATCACGGAACTGGAAAAGGCCGTTACCGGCTATGAGCAGAGCCGGAAATCTGCGGAGAAGTTTATAGCCCTGATTGACAAGTATGAGAATTTTGACACGCTGACAAATACCATGCTCAACGAGTTTGTAGAGAAAATCCTTGTCCATGAACGCGCCCGCAAAGGCAGTCAGGACACCACGCAGGAGGTTGAAATCTACTTCAATTTTGTGGGCCGGTATATCCCACCCGCCTTGCAGCCGGTTCCCCTGACCCCGGAGGAACAGGAAGAACTGCGGAAGAAGGAGGAACGCAAAGACAGGCTTCACCAGAACTACTTACGCCGCAAGGCAAACGGCAAACAGAAGGAATGGGAAGAACGCTATAACGCCAAGCGCAAGGCAAAAATGGAGGCGGCAAAGGCCGCAATCCGGGCTGAGGACATGGAGAAGGGCATTTTTACCACCGTCAGCCAGTTACCCAGGCAGGAGCCACGCAAGGCCACCGTATCGGCCAGTGCCGCAGTTTAACCATCACAGTGCAAAGGAGAATGAACATGAGCGAATTGACTTACACCCGCTGCGGGGATTACTACATCCCCGACCTAAAACTTTCCGAGCAGCCGGCGGCTCCCATCGGCAAGTATGGCCGTATGCGGCAACGCTACCTGAAGGAACACCGGCCCGGTCTTTACAGCAGCTTGATTTTGAGCGAAAAGCTGTACCCGCACCTGTTGGAGATTGACCTGACGGCGCGTGAACGGATGGAAGCTATGCTGCCCCGCATGATGGAGGCGGCGGGCGTTACCGAGGAACTGAAAGCCCGTGACCCCATGCGCTGGGTGGGGCTGATGAACACGCTGAAAGCGCAGGTAGAAGAAACAATTTTTCAAGAAATTATATTTGCCTGATTTGAGAATGAACGTCAGAATAAACCTGACGTTCATTCTTTAGTTATCAAATTTCTGTATTCTCTTGGTAACAATCCGGTTGTCCGTTGGAATTGCCTTGAAAAACTATCAGCCCGCTCATAACCTACGGCTTGTGCGATTTCTGCAATGCTTAACTCGGTTCCGATCAATAAGTGCTGGGCCTGCTCCATTCTCTTGCGAATAATGTAATCCGAAATATTGCACCCAAACAGTTCCCTAAATGTGGTCTTTAGTTTTGTTGTTCCCATGTAGGCGATCTTTGATAATTGTTCCAGCGAAACGGGAAATGAATAGTGATGATCGAGGTAATCAGCAACCGCGTTCAGGTTTTCTTCATCCTCTTTTGTAATGCGTATTTTGTTTTTGCGGTCCTGGTTTCGCTTGGCTTCCTCCATAATCAATGCAAGAGCTTCCAATACCTTGCCCTCATAAAACAGCTTTGCAGACATACCGCTGCCGGAGTAGCTTTGAATTTGCTTCAAGAGTGCTACAAGTTGCGGGAAATCTACGCCGAGAACCATTTTCTTAAAGGCGTTTCGCGGGTCAATATATTCACCGCCCAACCGTTCCTTTAAGTAACGGTTGTAGAAATCAGGCATAATGCTGATGCTCACAGATCGAATAGGGACATTTTTGTGATAGACAGCCCGATATGTTTTCTGGCTTCCGCCTATATACGCTCGTAAACTGTTTGGAGATAGCTGATAGTAAGGATGAAATTCTTCACCAGATACAGAGGAATAATACTGTACGGCAAGAAATTCCGGTTCGGGCGATTCCAGAAAGAAATCCTCAAAAAAGTAAAAGTCCTGCTTTGTTATTTCAAACATATTTTCAAAGAAATACTGCCAGAAAACCCCCTTGCCTTTATCCGGGGATAAAGCATAGCAAAACTGATTTTCTTCTGTCTTTGAATTGCCATTGTCTAAAAGAAAACCGCCAGTTGGTAGTAACTGCTGGTATAGTTGTTTTATTTCACTCATGGTCTGATGCCTTTCTAAAATACGCCGATCAGTCGGAAAAATACGGTTAAAAGTCGTTTGTGCCGTTCCTGACTTGTGCTGTCAAAATTGCGCCGTTATAATGGCATTACGAGGTTAGCTCTCTCTAACCTCGTAAACATTTTACCACCAAATTGCGGTTTCTGCAATGGCGGGGTGGTGCGAAAGGAGGGAAATGAAAAGTGAATTTCAAAGCATCAAAACCCGATGCAAGAATTTTAATTTTGCAAATTGTTGCTGCTTCTATTTTGAGCTTTTATTTTAAGAGTCAGTTGGCGACCTTTTGCTTTTTCCTTGTCATTGATTTTTTGATTTTCTTTTGGTACGGGGCAAAAGTATTTTTCCAAAGGCTTGTTGCGTATGCGTGCTTAAATGCTTTGACTTGGGGCTTGCTTATCGTGGAGATTCCCGTTCTTTCGGTTGTGCTTCCGTCATTCCTTATGATGATCGTCCGGGTGTTTCCAATCTATTTGCTCCTTAAACTGCTCATGGACAAAACGCCTATGGATGAATTGCTGTATTCTTTGGACGCAATACATATTCCTAAATCGTTGTCCATTCCCTTGATGGTGGTATATAGATATGTCCCTACGATATTGCAGGAATTTTGCTATGTGAATGAAAGCCTGAAAATGCGGGGGCTAAATCTATCTGTCAGGAATTTGAAGCACCTGATACCGACCATTGAAAATTACATGGTGCCATTGCTGTTCAGGAGTGAAAAACTTTCGGAAGAATTGTCCGCGGCCTCTTTGTGCAAGGGATTGAGCGTAGAGCGTAACCGTTCTTGCTGCACCGAAGTTAAATTAACTCTTGCTGATTTTCTCTATTTGTTAGGCATGGCAGTCGTGATCTGTGGCTTATTGTATCTTGATTTCTTGAATTTTTAGGAGGTGAATGTATGCAGAATGAAAAAGTAATATGCAACAAATTCTCTTTTGCCTATGATAGCAATACTTTCGGCATCCACGACATTGACCTGACAATTCAGGAGGGAGAATTTATTGTTCTCACAGGAAAAAGCGGCTGCGGAAAAACAACATTGACCCGTTGTATAAACGGATTGATACCTGACTTCTTTGAAGGAACAATCACAGGTTCTTGCCGGGTATGCGGCATGGATATATCGGAACATGAAACAGGGGACTATTCCTCTTATGTTGGTAGTGTGTTTCAAGACCCGCGTTCACAGTTTTTCACGCTCCATGTAAAAACAGAGATTCCTTTTCCGAGTGAAAATTTAGGAACCCCATCACCTGTCATTCAAGACCGTTTCCGAAATACCGTGAAGCAGCTTAATATATCCAATCTATTAAAGAAAAGCATATTCGAGTTATCCAGCGGCGAGAAACAAAAGGTTGCGATTGCGTCCATTTATACAGCGAATGTTCAGATATATGTCCTTGACGAGCCATCCGCTAATCTGGATTGGGAGGGAACTAAGCAGCTCAAAAAGCTGTTGGGGCAATTAAAGGAACAGGGCTGCACAATCATCATTTCAGAACACAAATTGTACTACTTAAAGGATTTGGCTGATCGTGTTGTGATTCTAAAGGACGGGCAGATCAACACGATTTTGTCAGGAAATGAGTTCAAAGCACAGTCCACGAATTGGTTTCATGACAATGGGCTGCGGCAAGTAAATCTAAAGGATATTGTTTGTAATCCCGCCTCTGTGAAAGCAGCTACCCGTGAGCAAGTTTCTGTCCGCGCTGAAAACCTATCTTTTGGGTATCAGTCAAAACAGCTTCTTTGGAAAGATGTTTCGTTTGAGTGCCAGAGTGGAGATATTGTTGGAATTGTCGGTAAAAATGGAACGGGGAAATCCTCTTTAATCCGCGTTCTCATGGGCTTGGAAAAGCCGAAAAGCGGAAAAATCAGTATCGCCGGTAAATATGCTTCTAAACAGCAGCGTCGCCACAAATCGTTTTATGTTATGCAGGATGTGGATTATCAGTTTTTTGCCGGAAGTGTCATTTCCGAAATGGTAACAGGTTTTGAGAAAACCCCCACCGCCTATGAACGGGCCAGAGAGATTTTAAGGAAGTTTTCTTTGGAGGGATACGAAAATGTCCACCCCTCGACCCTATCAGGGGGACAAAAGCAGAGGCTTTCTATCGCATTGTCCTGTATGAGTGATGCTCCTTTCCTTTACTTTGACGAACCCACAAGTGGACTGGATGCCGAAAACATGAAGCTGGTAAGTGAAACAATTACAGAACAGGCGGCTGCAGGTAAAATCGCATTTGTCATTACCCATGACTACGAATTTGCAGCATCCTTATTTACGTCGCTATTAGTAGTACAGGACGATCATTCCATAAAAAGAATATCTCCTGACGAATATAGATCAGAAACACTATCAAAAATCTTTGAATTGGAGGAATAACGTATGAGTTCAAAAACAAAAGGGAGTAAAAAACTTCGTGACCTGATTCGCGTGGGCGTTTTTAGCGCCTTATGGATTGCAGTGGGCTGGATTATCGGTTGTACGGTAGGCTTCTTCCCGCCTATCATGCTGGCCCTGCCTTGTATTCTCGCGATTTTCGGGGCGCTGATTCTTGTTGTCATGCTTTCTAAAATCACCATCCGGGGCGGAATTTTGATTTCTTCATTCCTGTTCGGTATTTGCCTGTTTTCTATGGCCCCCTACGGCCTTATGTTTATCTGCACTTTCGTTGGCGGCATTATCGGTGAGATTCTATATGATACTGTGGGTAAGAACAATCACGCCGGTAAAATCATTGGTGTGGTCTGCCCCATGCTTGGCCTTGCGCTCGGTGAATACATACCGCTGTGCTATATGCAGGACGCTTTCAAGGCTTTTTATGCAGAACGGATTACCGGGAACATGGCAAATGCCAGCATGGAGCTGATTAACACGCCTATTGTAGTTGTCCTCACGATTGTTACGATCCTCTGCGCCATCTTAGGCTACCTGTGGGGCGAAAAGATAGTGGCAAAGAGGCTTGCAAAAGGAGGTTCCGACAATGGCAAAAGAAAATAAGAAAAAGAGTGGTATTCCCCGGCTGTTGGAGCTGGCGGGAGAAAAAAAGACTTTAATGGTGTGGGGGTGCATTCTCTCAACCGCAAATGTGTTCTTTCAGTTAGTCCCGTTCCTGGCCGTATATAACATTATGGTTGAATTGCTGAAAAACGCATCTGATCTCACAAATGCAGATACGGGATTTATGGTGTCATGGGCTGTAAAGGGCATTGTTGGCCTGCTGATCGGTTATGTATTTATGTATTTTGGCGGTATGTTAGGCCATACTGCTGCCTATCGCACGCTCTACGGTATTCGCGTCCGTTTGTCTGAACATATCAGCGAATTGCCTCTTGGGTGGTTTAATCGAAATGCAATCGGGAAAGTCAAGCAAATTGCGGAACAGGATGTAGAGCAGATTGAAAAATTTATTGCTCACCAATTCCCTGATATGGTGAATACCATTGCAATGCTAATCATCATGGTAATTATCATGTTCCGGCTGAATGTGTGGCTGGCGCTTGCCTGCATCATTCCTATTATCGTAGGCTTTACAGCCCAATTCTCTATGATGTTCGGTTCCAAAGCCCAGGAGGGCTTAAAGGAATACTACGACGCGCTGGAAAATATCAGCACATCGTCCGTACAGTATGTACGTGGGATGCCCTCAATTAAAATTTTCGGGCAGACGGTTCATTCTTTCCGCAAATTCTACCAGGACATTATGAGCTATCGGGACTTCAGTACGAAATATGCGGACAATTACGAGCCGGTGTATTGTGTTTTCCGTGTGCTGGTGCTGTCTTTAGCGACCTTTATTCTGACAGCCGGTATCTTCTTCCTTTCGGGCGACCCGGAGAACGTGGCTTTTGCCGTGACTCTGCTGTTTTTCCTGATCTTTGCGCCAGGAATTGCTACCCCTGTTTTCAAATTTAACAGTTTGGGTTCCAGCATGAACAACATTACCGAGGGCGTAATTCGTATTGACGAGATTATGAGCGAAGTCCCGATTGCAGAGCCGAGCGCCCCTAAAAAACCGGATGGATATGCAATCTCATTCGATCATGTTTCTTTCTCTTATGGTGGAAAAGACAGTCCGCTTGTTCTGAAAGATGTTTCTTTTGAAGCCGGACAAGGCCAGATCACCGCTTTAGTCGGGCCGTCCGGTTCGGGAAAATCTACGATTGCACAGCTTATTCCCCGCTTTTGGGATGTTCCACAAGGAAAAATCCTGATCGGCGGTGTTGACATCCGGGATATAAAAACCGAGGACTTAATGAATACGATGTCCTTTGTATTTCAGGATTCTTTTCTGTTCTCTGACACGCTTTATAATAACATTGCAGTAGGAAAACCCGGCGCGACAAAAGAAGAAGTGTATGCTGCTGCGAAAGCTGCCCAGTGCCATGAGTTCATCGAAAAACTACCGAAAGGCTATGACACGCTGATTGGTGAGGGCGGTGTTTATCTTTCAGGCGGCGAGGAACAGCGTGTAGCCGTTGCCAGGGCCATTTTGAAAAACGCCCCTATCCTGATTCTTGACGAGGCCACAGCATACGCTGACCCGGAGAATGAATATCAAATGCAGTTGGCACTACAAGAACTGATAAAAAATAAAACCGTTCTGATTATTGCACACCGGCTTATTACGATCAAAAACGCAAATAAGATCGAGGTTATCAACGGGGGAAAAATCGAAGCAGAGGGAACCCACGACGAGCTTTTGCAAAAGAGCAAGACCTATTCTGCTATGTGGGATGCCTATACGCTTTCCTCTGATTGGCAGATTTCAAAGAAAAAGGAGGTAGCGCAGGCATGAAAAAGACCAATGCCCTTTATTGTATAACCGCAGGAAACCCGAAAAAGCTGATAAAGCCTGTTGTCTGGACTGTCCTTGCTGATCTTGTCAACCTTTTCCCTTTTGGCTGTCTGACCTTAGTTGTAAGCAGCATTTATTTATACTTTGGTGGAACGAGTGACACGCTTAACACAAAACAGCTTTGGCTTGTCTGGGGCGGCATGGTTATCCTTGCAATCATTTTGTACCTGTTTGAACGGAAAGCGGTTCATGCCACTTATCACGATGGTTATGATGCCAGCGCAAAGGGCCGCGTCCAGCTTGCGGAACATATCAGAAAATTGCCGCTGGGCTTCCTTACGAGCAAAGACCCCGGCGAATTGGGCAACACAATGATGAATGATTTCGCACAAATCGAGGAAGCTGTTACCCATGTTCTGCCGCAGTTGATCGGAGGCTTTATTACCGCCGTTCTCGGATTTGTAGCGATGTCTTTTATTGACTGGCGGCTGTCCCTTGCCATGTTTGCAGGATTTCCGATTACTTTTTTAATTCTGCTTGGTGTGCAGGTGATTGATAAAATGCGCGGTGCGGCGCATACAAGAGCGAGAATTGAACAGGCAAACCGGCTGCAGGAATATCTGTCGGGAATGAAAGTGATTAAGGCTTATAATCTCAGGGGAACAAATTTCAAACGGCTGGAACGGGCGTTTTACACCTTTATGAAAGAGTGCATCAAGCTGGAATGTGTTTCCGGCCCGTTCTATTTGGTGGCTGTTTCTTTCCTACAATGCGGCTTGTCTTTGATAACAATGGTGGGCGTCTATTTGCTTATGGGCGGAACGCTGGATATTACCATCTTTGTTATGTTCCTTTTGGTTGGAACCCGTATTTTTGACCCGCTGGTTGGCGCAATTATCCAGCTTCCTGTTTTTGTCTATCAGACAGCCGCCGGAAAACGGATTGTTGATCTGCTGGATGAACCTATCATGCAGGGAGATGGGGAAGCCCCCCAAAATCACGATATATCCTTTGAGAATGTGACCTTTGGCTATGGGAAAGATATGGTTTTGCATAATGTCAGCGCGTCTTTTCCATCCGGCACCATGACCGCCATAGTTGGCCCGTCTGGAAGTGGAAAAAGTACAATGCTGCGGCTGATTGCCAGATTCTATGACCCACAAAGCGGCGCTGTTCGTTTTGGCGGTATAGATGAAACAACCGTAGATCCGGAAAAACTGATGTCAAAAATTTCCGTTGTATTTCAGGATGTGTACCTGTTTCAAGATACGATTGGAAACAACATCCGCTATGGCCGGGAAAATGCCACGCAGGAAGAAATTGAAGCAGCCGCAAAACTGGCTCATTGTCACGACTTCATCATGGCTCTGCCGGATGGCTATGACACAATGGTTGGAGAAGGCGGCTCCACGTTGTCAGGTGGTGAGAAACAGCGAATTTCTATCGCCCGCGCAATTTTGAAAGACGCCCCTGTACTGCTGTTAGATGAAGCAACTTCCTCCCTTGATCCGGAAAATGAAGTGGAGGTTCAGCAAGCCATCGAAGAGCTCGTGAAAGACCGTACTGTGGTAATGATCGCCCATAAATTGAAAACGATTGCCGGGGCCGATCAAATCATTGTATTGGATCAGGGCGAGGTAAAAGAAGTGGGTACACATAAGGAACTGATGGATAATCATGGTCTATACCGGCATTTGTGGGATATTCAGCAGACTACAGCCGGTTGGCAAATCAATTAGGGGAAATATTTATGAAACTTCATGCGTCCGGGGAGGACTACCTGGAAACCATCCTTGTTCTCCAAAAGAAACTCGGTATGGTACGCTCCGTAGATGTAGCCCGGCACATGGAGGTGTCAAAGCCCAGCGTGTGCCATGCAGTGGCTACCTTGCGGGACGGCGGCTTTCTCACGATGGACAAGGATCACTTTCTCCATCTGACCGATGTGGGCCGCGAGGTAGCCGAAAAAATCTACGAGCGCCATTGCTTTTTTACCGAGCAGCTTATCGCCGCAGGCGTTGATCCAAAAACTGCGGAGGCTGATGCCTGCCGGATTGAACACATCATCAGCGATGAGAGCTTTTCGCGGTTGAAAGAGGCAGCCGCACAAGAGCAAGAATAAACCGAATAAGCCAAGCTATCCTGCCCCGCCAGACGGGGAAAGAAAAAAACCGTTGCAGGGCAGGTAGTTTTGTGCGCCCATAATGGATTTTCGGGGTACTGCGGCGGTTTTGAGTAACATCAAGGCCGCCGTTCCTTATGCCCTCGACAAAGGAGTGACGCCTACACGCTGACACGGCGGCTTTTAGGAGGGAGCCGCCGTGAAGCACACTGACCGCCGACAAATTCAGACGATATTTGCACTATCGTCAAAAAAATCCCGGCCACCGAACCGGTCCCGTCTGGCAGCCAGTGCGAAAATTGTCACAATGTAACTGAATACCGTGTTTTTTGCGCTCGAATAGCTTTCTGCTGTCCGGGCGTTTTTTCATACCTGTGGGGCCGGAACATCGGGCCATGTTGGCCCGAACCTTGCCCCCGGTGCCGTTCCCCGCCGCCCCGTTCAGATTTTCCCGCAAAAATCTGAACGGAGGAAAGGCCGATGGAAGTCACCATCAATTATAACGGACAAGCTGTGGCCGTGGAGGTCACGCTGGAAGTCTATGAATTTCTTGACCGGGCCGACCACAAAGCCGAGAACCTGTCCCATGAACAGCGGCGGCATTGGGATGGCCGGGAGTTTGACGAATACATAGTTGCCACCGAGGGCGTGGGTATCTACGGCGAAACGCCGGAGGAATACCTTTGCCGCATGGAAACGCTGGGTGAGCTGATGGCCGTCCTGGATACCTGCACCGAGGCCCAGCGCCGCCGGTTCCTGCTCTATGCCCTGGACGGGCTGAGTTTTTCGGAGATTGCTGCCCTGTGCGGCTGCTCCAAGAGTTCGGTGCAAGGCTCCATTGAAGCGGTCAGAAAAATTTTTCAAAAAAATTTGAGAAACCACCCATACGAATGACCCCTTTTCGGGCTACCAAGTGAAAGGGATTGTTTCCCTTATCCCAGCGGGAGGCGGACAGCGGACAAGCTGCCCGCCTCTCCCATTTTCAGGAGGTAAGCCTATGAAAACAATCAATCTGCGGTGGATTTATCCCCACTACCGGCATGACGAGTTTGTGGAGGTCAGCGATGAAGTTTGGGAGGTCATGCGGCAGGCCCAGCGCGAGATGAACAACTATGAGCGCCGGAAGGTCTACCACCGCGCCTACTACTCTCTGGACGCATATAGCTGGACGGAGAACTATGCGCTGGAACACGGCAGATCGCCGGAGGAAATCCTTTTGGATCGCGAGGAACGGGCTGCCCATCTGCGTCTGCTGGCCGCCTTGCCGGAAGCCCTGACCCATGCCACCCCCACACAGGCCCGCCGCGTCCGGGCCTACTACATCGCCGGTATCAGCCAGCCGGAAATCTCCCGGAGGGAGGGCGTACACAGCAGCAAGGTCAGCGTTGCTATCCGGCGGGGCCTGCGGAATATGCGCCGCTGCTATGACGGCCTTTTCCCGGCAGAGTGAGGGCGGGCCTATGCAGACCATCAACCTCAAACAGTATTACCCGTTCTGCACCGAGGACACCTTTGTGGAGGTGTCGGATGAAATCGTTGAAGCGTTCCTGCTGGACAAGCGGGCCGAGGCCGCCAGGGAGCGCAAGATGTACCGCTACAAGGCGTTTTACTCCCTTGACTGCGACGATGGGATTGAGAACGCCGCCATCGGCTGGGCGCAGCCATCCCCGGAGGATTGCCTGATGGAAAAGGAAGCGCAGGCCGAATACGCTGAATTGCTCCGGCGGCTCTATGAGGCGATTTCCTCTCTGCCCCCAACGCAGGCCCGCCGCGTCCATGCCCGGTATATGCTGGGGATGAAAGTGAAGGATATTGCCGCGCTGGAGGGTATCACCCCATCCCAGGCGGGGAAGTCCATCCATGCGGCGCTCCGGCGGCTGCGCCGGTACTTCATGCGCCGGAAATGGACAAGCGGCCTATGAAAACCATCAACCTGAAAAAATATTACTACCCGATTTGTAAGAAGGACACTTTTGTGGAAGTGCCGGACGAGGTTGCAGACGCCATTGTGGAGGAAAGCCGCGCAGAGAACGCCAATGACGCCAAGCAGCACTATCACTGTTACTCTCTGGACGCTTCCCCCGGCATAGAACACCATTTCCCGGAACAGGCCATTTCCCCGGAAGATATTCTGATGGAAAAAGAAACAGAACAGGAACAGGAGGCCGCCCGCGCCCTGATGACGGAACGGCTCCGGGAGGCCCTTGCCACCCTGACGCCCCGGCAGGCAAGCTGCCTTCATGCCCGCTTTTGGGAGGGCAAGCAGTTTAAGGAGATTGCCGAGGCTGAGGGCTTCACTACCTCGGCGGCCATTGTCACGGTTCGCACCACCCTTATCAAGTTACAGAAATATTATATCAAGCGCGGCTGGATGGAGCCGCCAAAGGAGAAGTCGATATGCACAAAGAAATCACCACCCAAGCGAAACCGAAAAAAGACGGGCGCGAAGAAGTCCTGAAGGAGATCCGGCAGCTTGAGAACCGCCAGAAGATTTTGGAGAACAAGCAGCGCAATGAGGAACGCAAGGCCCGCACCCGCCGCCTGATTGAGCGCGGGGCCATTTTGGAGGGCATTTTTCCTCTGGCCCCCGGCCTTCCCGGCGTAGAGGTCAAGGCGTTCCTGATTGCCCTGTCCCATCTTCCGGGGGCGGCGGAACTGGCCGCAAAACTGCCGAAATCCGGGGACAAGCCGTAAGTCCCTTGTTTACAAGGGCGCACTTATACACCGTTGCCGGTGTCGTGCGCCCTGCCGGGGGCTGTTGCGTACTTCGTCCGCGATGGGGAGCTACACTCCCCAAACCCCTTGTGCGCCACAGGCCACGGAACATCCGCAAGCGGCTGTCCCGTCCCCTGCGGCCTGAATATCCCTCACCGAAAGGAGGCGATCCCCATAGATTTTTGCCATATCCCCGTCAGTATCATCAAGCGCAGCGAGGGCCGTTCCGCTGTTGCCGCAGCCGCTTACCGCAGCGGGACAAAGCTGACGAATGAATGGGACGGCCTGACCCATGATTACACCCGGAAAGGCGGCGTTGTCCATGCGGAAATCATGCTGCCCACCCACGCTCCGCCAGAGTTTGCAGACCGCTCCACCCTCTGGAACAGTGTGGAGCAGATCGAGAAAGCCAGGGACAGCCAGCTTGCCCGCGAGATCGAGGCGGCTTTGCCCCGCGAATTGTCCAGGGAACAGCAGCTTACCCTTGTCCGGGCCTATGTGAAGGACAACTTTGTGGACAAGGGGATGTGCGCCGATTTTGCCATCCATGACAAGGGAACCGGCAACCCCCATGTTCATATCATGCTGACCGTCCGACCCCTGAAAGAAAATGGCGCATGGGGCGCAAAGTGCCGCAAGGCATACGACCTGGACGAGAACGGCCAGCGTATCCCGGACGGGAAAGGCGGCTGGAAGAACCACCGGGAGGACACTACCGACTGGAACGACAAAGGGAATGTGGAGATTTGGCGGGCGGCATGGGCGGCCTATACCAACCGGGCATTGGAGGCCGCCGGTCAGCCTGCATTGGTAGACCACCGCAGCTACAAGCGACAGGGCATTGATAAAATCCCCTCTGTCCACCTGGGGCCAGCGGCCAGCCAGATGGAGAAGCGCGGTATCCGCACCGACAAGGGAGAAGTCAACCGGCAGATCTCCGCCGACAATAAGCTGCTCAAGGAAATCAAGGCCCGCATTACCCGCCTCTACAACTGGTCGAAGGCCGAGGCGGAGAAGCCGGAGGGCCAGCAGCCCAGCATGATGGACTTGTGGGAGGCCCAGCAGCAGCTCAAGCGGCCTGACACCCGTACCGGCAAAATCCGGGCTTTGCAGGAGAGCGCCGCCCTGTTCAGCTTTTTGCAGGCAAACGGCATCCAGTCCATGCAGCAGCTCCACGAAAAAATCGCAGATATGAACACCCGCTACTATGACCTGCGGCGAGAGATCGTCAAGGCCGAACGCCGGATCGCTGTCCTCACCGAGCGCGGGGAGATGTGGGCGCAGTACAACGAATACAAGGCTATTCATAAACAGCTTGCCAGGGTGAAGCCGGAGAAGCGGGAACTGTTCGAGCAGCGCCACAGCCGGGAACTGATCCTCTATGACGCGGCGGCCCGGTATCTGAAAGAACTGAAAGCCAGCGGCGAGGAAATCACCCCCAAGGCATGGCAGCGCGAGATTGACCTGCTGGCCGCCCAGAAGCAGGTGGACAGCATCGACATGAAGGCCATGCGGGAGGAACTGAAAGCCGTTGAACGGCTCCGCAAGGCTGCCGACCAACTGGCCCGCCAGGGACAGGACAAGTCCCGTGACCGGGGGCCGGAACGGTAAAGGGTACGGCGTTTTGCCGACCCCTTTCAGGTGCGTCGCGTTTCACGACACCCCTTTGCACAGAACTGTCAACATTCACTCATGGAAGGAGATTGCCTTATGAAGCAGATTATTTTACCCGTCACTGTCCACCTGAATATCCGCCTGCCCCTTGCCCTGTTGCAGCGGAAAGCAGACGCGCCCACCGGCCCGGAGCCGGAGGCCCATGCCTGCCAGGGCTGCGGCAACTGCGGCGGGTGCGGGAAGTGCCAGCATGAAGAAAAGCAAGCCTGAACCCATCCCCGTCATGGACTACCGCCAGTATCGCAGAGCGCGGCGGCTGGTACATGAGTGCTGCAACTATGACGGCGGCAACTGTATCGCGCTGGACGATGGGGAGGAATGTGTCTGCGTCCAGTCCATTTCCTACTCCCTACTGTGCCGGTGGTTCCGGGCGGCGGTGCTGCCGCTGGACAGGGAACTGGAAACGGCCCTGTTCCACCGCCTGGACGCCAAGCGGTGCGCCGTCTGCGGGGCGCTGTTCACCCCCGGCTCCAACCGGGCCAAATACTGCCCGGAATGTGCTGGACGCATGAAGCGTATCAAGGCGGCCCAGCGCAAGCGGAAACAAAGGGCGAAATGTCACGCTTTAGGGGCTGAAAACCCCTTGTAAATCAAGGCTTTTTTCGAGGGTGTCGCTGGGGGCCTGATAGATTTATCCTCTGGCCCTCAAAACGGCCCTCTAAAGGCGTACAGACCCCTGAAACAAACCCCAAGGAGGAAATCCTATGTCAGACAACCGAAAATATTACTACCTGAAACTCAAAGAGAACTATTTTGACGATGACTCCATCGTGCTGCTGGAAAGTATGCAGGACGGTGTTCTGTACTCCAACATCCTGCTCAAGCTGTATCTGAAATCCCTGAAACATGGCGGGCGGCTTCAACTTGACGATAATATCCCCTATACGGCGCAGATGATCGCCACCATCACCCGCCAGCAGATCGGCACTGTGGAGAGGGCCTTGCAAATCTTCCTGAAGCTGGGCCTTGTGGAAGTGCTGGACAGCGGCACCTTCTACATGAGCAATATCGAACTGCTGATCGGCCAGTCCTCCACCGAGGCCGAGCGAAAGCGGGCGGCAAGGCTCCAAAACAAGGCTCTTTCCGCGCCCCGGACAAACGGCGGACATTTGTCCGACATTCGTCCACCAGAGATAGAGATAGAGTTAGAGAAAGAGATAGAGATAGAGATAAAGAGAGAGATAGAGAAGGGACGCCCCGAATCGGGGCGCACCGCCCGCGCTTATGGCCGTTACCAGAATGTTTTCCTGACAGACGAGGAACTGGCAGACTTGCAGGCCAGCTTTCCCACCGTATGGGGCCAGTACATCGAAAAGCTGTCCGAGTACATGGCCTCTACCGGCAAGCGGTATCAGAGCCACGCCGCCACCATCCGGCGCTGGGCCGGTGAGGACGCGAAGAAAGCAGCCCCGCCCACCCGCAACCGGGATTACAGCGTAAAGGAGGATGAAACCGTATGATGGAAATTACCGCAGAAATCCGGGCGCTGATCGACAAGGCAGCCGCCGGTATAGAACTGGCCGGGGACGAGTACATAGACCCGGCAGACGGCCTTATTCACTGTAAAAAGTGCGGCGGCCAGAGGCAGACCGTTGTGCCATGCTTTGGGAAACCGGGCTACTTCATGCCCCGCTGCATCTGCCAGTGCCAGCGGGAGGCCGAGGAACAGCGCAAGGCCGCCGAGGAACGGCAGCGCCGCATGGAGCGTATCAAGCGCCGGAAGGCCCAGGGCCTGCAAGACCGCTATCTGTACGACTACACCTTTGCCAACGACAACGGCCAAAATCCCCTGATGGACAAGGCCCGCGCCTATGTAGAGAACTGGAAGGAGGCATACAAAAACAACACCGGCCTGCTGCTGTTCGGGGATGTGGGAACCGGCAAGTCCTTTTTCGCCGGTTGTATCGCCAACGCCCTGCTTGACCGGGATGTGCCGGTGCTGATGACGAACTTTCCAACCATCCTGAACCGCCTGACGGGGATGTTTTCCGAGGACAGGGCCGAATTTATCACCAGCTTTGACGAGTACGACCTGCTCATCATTGACGATTTGGGTGTGGAGCGCAGTACCGAGTATGCGATGGAGCAGATGTTTTTCGTCATTGACAGCCGCTACCGCAGCCGCAGGCCCATGATTATCACCACCAACCTGAAGCTGGCCGAACTCAAGAACCCGCCTGACCTGGCTCATGCCCGTATCTATGACCGTATCCTGGAACGGTGCGCCCCGATCCTTTTTGCCGGGAAGAACTTCCGGGAGGAAAACGCCGGGGCTACCAGGCAGGCGGCAAAAGACATTGTGAACCGTAAGAGCGAATAATTGTTTTGCCGGACGGCACAGCCCCGCCCGGAGGAAGGAGCGCCATGAGCGAAGAAACCCGCACCATGCAGACCGCAGACACTACCCCTACCAGAGCGCCGGAGGATGCCCCCGCGCTGGTAAAGAAAATCGGCAAGACCACCTACAAGGTGCGCGTCCATTTCAGCCAGACCAGCACCGAAACCATGAGCGACAAAATCAAGCGTATGCTCAAAAATGAGATACAGCAGATGTGACCGGCTGATAAAGCCAGCCGCCTTGTGCTAAACTGATGGTGGTACGCACCAAAACTTTTATCCAAGGAGGACATGAAAATGCTGTACACAGAAAAAGAGAAAAATGAGATTGAGCGCGTCCGTAAAGTGTTCGAGAAACACATCCAACAAATGACTGGTTATGATTTGGTTTGGTCGGACAAGGTCGGCTATGTGTGGCTGGCAATATCTATCGACCCGATCTATATTGACACCGGAAACTGGATAGAGTCCGCTGCCAGCCTTTGTTATGAGTGCTTGAATGATATAGCACTGGATGTTTTCGGTATGACTGGAAACGACCATGACTTCGAGGACGCCGATCCGCTGGAACTGGCCGAGATTAAGCGGCGCTGGAAACCCTATATCGACCAACTGCCGGAATATGCGTACATTTGCGACGAACTGCTAAGCGGCCGCAAGTAACTCTACTCGCCTGAGTGTCAGGAGCATGAAAGTGCTTCTGGCACTTTTTTTGTGGCCTTTTTGTGAATTTGATTAAAAAGTCCTTGACAACTCGTTTCGGGCAAAACTTTGAAGTCGATCCTGATTTCCTGCGGCGCCCGCCTGGCGCCTTTTGACATCGCAGAGCTGCGGGACCTCATGGCGGAGGACGAGCTGGAGCTGGACACCCTGGGCGACCGGAAATCGGCGCTGTTTGTCATCCTCTCGGATACAGACAGCACTTTTAATTTCGTGGCGGCGCTCATGTACTCCCAGCTTTTCAACCTCCTGTGCGACAAGGCGGATGACTTCTACGGCGGCCGCCTGCCGGTCCATGTGCGATGCCTGCTGGACGAGTTTGCGAATATTGGGCAAATTCCAAACTTCGAGAAATTGATTGCTACCATCCGAAGCCGTGAAATATCGGCTTCTATTATTTTGCAGTCACAAAGTCAGTTAAAGACCATCTACAAGGACGCGGCGGATACCATCGTGGGTAACTGCGACAGCACCTTGTTTTTGGGAGGCAAGGAGAAATCCACCCTGAAAGAAATTTCGGAGCTGCTGGGGAAAGAAACGATCGACAGTTTCAATCAATCGGAGAACCGCGGCAGCCAGGTTTCCCACGGCCTCACCTATCAAAAATTGGGAAAGGAGTTGATGACACAAGACGAATTGGCAGTGATGGACGGAGGCAAGTGTATCTTCATGCTGCGGGGTGTGCGCCCGTTCCTCTCGGACAAGTACGACCTGACGAAGCACCCCAACTACAAATACACCGCCGACGCCGACAAGAAGTACCTCTTTGATATGGAACGGTACATGAAACGCAAACCGGCCATCGTAAAGCCGGATGAGCCTTTCGAGATGTACGAATTGACAGCAACGGACCTTCAATAACAATTCTACAACGAAGAAAGGAAATATGATTTATGGATTTTTTCACTAACGCTATCGACGTATTGCAGACTCTGGTGATTGCGCTGGGCGGCGGCCTGTGCGTGTGGGGCGGCATCAACCTCCTGGAAGGTTACGGGCAGGACAACCCTGCCTCCAATGCTCATGTACGGTAAAGAAGCAAGCAACCGAAAACAATAGATAGACCGCCAGCACTACACTATTCCGAACCAAAGACCAAAAGATAAGCATTTTGAGAAAATCTAAACTTTTGGATTTTCCTACAATGCCGACTACGGCGGAATCCCTCCCACTCCTTATATATTTCTTTCTGTATACATTGAATTTGTATTTAGTAAAATGCAGACAACACCACGGATCGGCTTTTGGCTGGACAATTCCAACCAAACACCGCAGCAGACAGTAGAAACCATTCTGAACGTTAGGAAGCCGGTATGATTGTTACATATAAGGGGAAGAAAAATTTCTTTTAGATACTTGTTTTCCTAAAACTGATGTGATATAATAATTCAATTCCAGAAAAGGAGTAAAAAATATGCGGCAAGGTATTCTTAAATAAAACTATAATCAAATAGTGGGAACAAAGGATTATGATAGTCCCTTTTGTAGGGGCTTAGTTTTTTGTACCCAATTTAAGAATACTTTTGCCTTATCAATTTTGACATATCCCCAAAAACAGCACTCACAAACAGGTGTATGCTGTATATGTGTATGTCCGCAAATTATCATCCCCAGTGGTAAAAGTATTTTACTGCTGGGGATTTTTATGCCCTTCGGGGCAGTAAAGGGAGGACAATCACATGAAAATAATCAATATTGGAATTCTTGCCCATGTAGACGCTGGAAAGACGACCTTGACGGAGAGCCTGCTATATGCCAGCGGAGCCATTTCAGAACCGGGGAGCGTCGAAAAAGGGACAACGAGGACGGACACCATGTTTTTGGAGCGGCAGCGTGGGATTACCATTCAAGCGGCAGTCACTTCCTTCCAGTGGCACAGATGTAAAGTCAACATTGTGGATACGCCCGGCCACATGGATTTTTTGGCGGAGGTGTACCGCTCTTTGGCTGTTTTAGATGGGGCCATCTTGGTGATCTCCGCTAAAGATGGCGTGCAGGCCCAGACCCGTATTCTGTTCCATGCCCTGCGGAAAATGAACATTCCCACCGTTATCTTTATCAACAAGATCGACCAGGCTGGCGTTGATTTGCAGAGCGTGGTTCAGTCTGTTCGGGATAAGCTCTCCGCCGATATTATCATCAAGCAGACGGTGTCGCTGTCCCCGGAAATAGTCCTGGAGGAAAATACCGACATAGAAGCATGGGATGCGGTCATCGAAAATAACGATAAATTATTGGAAAAGTATATCGCAGGAGAACCAATCAGCCGGGAAAAACTTGTGCGGGAGGAACAGCGGCGGGTTCAAGACGCCTCCCTGTTCCCGGTCTATTATGGCAGCGCCAAAAAGGGCCTTGGCATTCAACCGTTGATGGATGCGGTGACAGGGCTGTTCCAACCGATTGGGGAACAGGGGAGCGCCGCCCTATGCGGCAGCGTTTTCAAGGTGGAGTATACAGATTGCGGCCAGCGGCGTGTCTATCTACGGCTATACAGCGGAACGCTGCGCCTGCGGGATACGGTGGCCCTGGCCGGGAGAGAAAAGCTGAAAATCACAGAGATGCGTATTCCATCCAAAGGGGAAATTGTTCGGACAGACACCGCTTATCCGGGTGAAATTGTTATCCTTCCCAGCGACAGCGTGAGGTTAAACGATGTATTAGGGGACCCAACCCGGCTCCCTCGTAAAAGGTGGCGTGAGGACCCCCTCCCCATGCTGCGGACGTCGATTGCGCCGAAAACGGCAGCGCAAAGAGAACGGCTGCTGGACGCTCTTACGCAACTTGCGGATACTGACCCGCTTTTGCGCTGCGAGGTGGATTCCATCACCCATGAGATCATTCTTTCTTTTTTGGGCCGGGTGCAGTTGGAGGTTGTTTCCGCTTTGCTGTCGGAAAAATACAAGCTTGAAACAGTGGTAAAGGAACCCACCGTCATTTATATGGAGCGGCCGCTCAAAGCAGCCAGCCACACCATCCATATCGAGGTGCCGCCCAACCCGTTTTGGGCATCCATCGGACTGTCTGTTACACCACTCCCGCTTGGCTCCGGTGTACAATACGAGAGCCGGGTTTCGCTGGGATACTTGAACCAGAGTTTTCAAAACGCTGTCAGGGATGGTATCCGTTACGGGCTGGAGCAGGGCTTGTTCGGCTGGAACGTAACGGACTGTAAGATTTGCTTTGAATACGGGCTTTATTACAGTCCGGTCAGCACGCCGGCGGACTTCCGCTCATTGGCCCCGATTGTATTGGAACAGGCATTGAAGGAATCAGGGACGCAACTGCTGGAACCTTATCTCTCCTTCACCCTCTATGCGCCCCGGGAATATCTTTCCAGGGCTTATCATGATGCACCGAAATACTGTGCCACCATCGAAACGGTCCAGGTAAAAAAGGATGAAGTTGTCTTTACTGGCGAGATTCCCGCCCGCTGTATACAGGCATACCGTACTGATCTGGCCTTTTACACCAACGGGCAGAGCGTATGCCTTACAGAACTGAAAGGGTATCAGGCCGCTGTCGGCAAGCCAGTCATCCAGCCCCGCCGTCCAAACAGCCGCCTGGACAAGGTGCGCTATATGTTTCAGAAGATAATGTAACGTCTTGCGCAATGCAAGCGTTCATTGCTGGCTATTGCGAAATATCATTGATAAAATCAGTATCAGAGAGGAGAAACTATTTTGAACCAGGAACAGACGAATATTACAACAGGAAAGCAAATACGTCATCTGCGAACACAATTGGGAATGACACAGGAAGAACTAGCCGGGGAATTGAATGTTACCCGGCAGGCACTATCGAATTGGGAGAGAGATGTTAATGAACCCGATTTAAATATGTTGAAAAAAATTTGCTTTCTTTTTGGAGTCAACATGGACGATTTTGCGAAGGAGGTAATAACAAAGATGGAAACATATGAAAAAAAGGAGAAACGACAATTTAATAAGTACGATATGGCAATTGGACTTTTTTATGGTGTTGGTATATTTCTTGGCATTGGTATTTTCTTTGTTGGCGGTTTTATGACAATGTCAGGTGCAGGGTGGGGAGCATCACTATTTGGCGGTGGCTGTTTTTCTCTTGTATTTGGCTTGATATGCCATGCAGTTATTACATTGAGAAGAAATGACAAATGATGACATATCCTG
This sequence comes from Pseudoflavonifractor sp. SW1122, assembly GCF_012027765.1. Classification (NCBI taxonomy): domain Bacteria; kingdom Bacillati; phylum Bacillota; class Clostridia; order Eubacteriales; family Oscillospiraceae; genus Pseudoflavonifractor; species Pseudoflavonifractor sp. SW1122. Next base: position 32,621 of record NZ_SJOS01000007.1, read on the forward strand.
CTTTCTATACTTTTCGGTAATACCGAGTAAAAAAAGCCGCTGCTTTTGGCTTTCCAATAGCGGCGGCTTAATGCAAGCGGCGGCAAAGGGAAATATCCTTTGAATACCTTACAGAAGAAAAGTTTTGCAGCATTACAAAAATAAAAGCCTATACCATTTTGGAAAGAAAAGATACATAATAGTCAAGACGACAACAATCAGAAGTTATGGAGGGTAACAATGGAATATAGTAAGGAAGATTTAATGGAAGCAAAAAAGCAAATTTTGGGAGTGGGAGAGAACATGGGAACAGAGGAAAGTAAAAAAATCTGGGAGGAGAACGCACAATTTTGGGATAATGCAATGGGTGACGAATCTAATGAATTTCACAGAGAGGTAGTGCGCCCCAAAGTAACGGAACTTCTATCTCCTAATCCTGCGGATTACATTTTGGATATTGCGTGTGGCAATGGAAATTATTCTTCGTATCTTGCACAAAGAGGTGCTTCGGTTGTCGCTTTTGATTACAGCAAAAAAATGATAGAATTGGCTAAAAGACGGCAATCACAATATGCAAAACAAATTGAATTTTGTGTGGCGGATGCGACCGATAGAAAAAGTATATTAGAATTAAAAAGAAATCGAGCCTTTACGAAAGCAGTTTCTAATATGGCAATTATGGATATTACGGACATTGAACCACTTCTTATGGCTGTTTATGAACTGTTGCAGGAAAGCGGAATTTTTGTCTTTGCAACGCAACACCCTTGTTTTGTCACGTTGACTGAAAAATATATGACACCGCACAGTTACTATGATATAGCGATTGAAGGGCAACCGAAAGAGCAGATTTATTATCATCGTTCCATACAAGATATTTTTAACCTTTGTTTTAGAGCTGGATTTGTCATTGATGGATTTTATGAAGAATGTTTCAAAACCAACAAAGAAATTCCTATGGTAATGATAGTAAGGCTTAAGAAGGTAAAACGTGATAGCTTAAAATAAATTCAAGTTTGTCGGGTAAATAGCAAACCCAGCCGAGCCAGTCAACGATAAAATGAACGCCGCTTCGCGCCGTCGTTGACAGCCCCGCCCGTCTTTGCTGGTAGGCAATCAAGGGGCGACAGCAAGGAGTACTGCCGCCCCGCACTATTATTCAGAGAGGGGGAATTTCCATGACCGAAGATGAAGCCTACAAGGTGCATATCCAGTACACATTCAATGCCTTTTGCAAGGTAGTCATTCGTCACGCAGCCATAGATAAAATCTTGAAGCTGCGCCGGAGGTGGGAACGGGAAGTTTCCCTTGATTATCTGATGAGTGAAAAGTTTGTCCAGCTTGCCGAGCCGGAGTAGCTTGAAGAATATCTTTTTACCGCCTGCGGCCAGACCGCCGTTCTGTATCATGCGGAGCTTGCCGCCGCCCTTGCCCTTTTGCCGGAGCAGACGCAGGAAGAAATTTTTCGTTACTATTTCCTGCGCCAGCCGCAGCGAGTGATCGGCGTACATATTGGCCGGACACGCAGCACAGCGGGGCGGCATATCCGGCTTGCCTTGCAGCGGTTAAGGCGGCTCATGGAGGGAAATGACTATGAGTAAACTTCTCCCCTATGAAACAATCGTCAAAGCCCATGAGGGCGACCCGGACGCAATCGACACCATTCTTTCCCACTATGCCGGATATATCCGCTACTGTTCCAAAGTACACGGGAAAGTCAACGCCGAAGTTGAGGAACATATAAAGCAACAGCTCATTGCCGCCCTGTTCAAATTTCGCTTTGACCGATAAACAAAGAACAAACACTGGCTGTCATTAGCGGTTTCACTCCAGCCAGTTTACAATTCATCTATTCCTAAAGGAAGCAGGTCATAGTATAATAGAACCAACGACAAATATACTTTTAGGGGAGATATAGCAATATGAAAAGTAATAAATACTTAACTATTGGCTTATTAACAGGATTTATTGTCGGTGGTTGCATAGGTGTGTTGGCATGGGCGTTTTTGCAAAATCTTTTTGCTATTTCTATTTGTGCAGGTATCGGAATGTTGATTGGAATTGTTATAGGTACATTGATTGATTATGAAAAAAATAATCATCAAGAGAAATAGAAAAAATGCACAATGCCTTAAAGGGAAAACAGGAATTTATTGTGCTATCCATCATCGGGCCAACCTGACCTGAACTTTCAAAACTGAATATCCACCGCCCATCGGCGGCCAGCGAAAGCAGTAAGTCTGAAAAAGATTTGCTGCTTTTTTCTTTATCCGTTTGGCAAAATCGCAAAGTCATCCGTAGTAGGTAGGTGAAGCCGGAAACAAAAAATTTTCTGCGGCGGTAGCCAAATCTGCATTTTCTGTATTTCTAAGGCAAAGGAAAATTTGAGAAAATTCCCGGCAAGCGGGTAGCTGGCGGCCTTTGAAATGTATCTTTAGCGGAAAGAAAGAACTGCGGGTAAAAATCGCCCCACGCCGTAAGATTTTTGCAGAAATCCGGCCAAAACAGGCGGCAGCTATACGAGTAGTAAGTGCAAGGGGAAATCTACGGCTTACTTAGAGCAAGTTTCTACCACGGTGCCAAAATCCGCAATTCTGCGGTTTTGCCCCTCGCGGGAAACTTGTTGGGGAGTGCCTTCCCCAAACCCTGCTATGCGGCTTACGCCGCAAAAATATTTCTGTCCGGCAGACAGGAAATGCCCCGAAAATAGCTAACAGACCAGCCCATTTTTTGTGATAAGTGAAAGGAGGTTTACAGCCCATGCCGAAGCGATACAACACCCCCCACCGCAGCCATGTTGTGAAAACCCGGCTGACCGATGAAGAATACGCCGACTTCACAGAACGGCTTGCGCCCTATGGTATCAGTCAGTCCGAATTTCTCCGGCAGGCCATCCGGCGCACTACCATACGCCCCGTACTCCATGTGTCGTCAGTCAATGACGAGCTGCTCTCCGCTGTCGGGAAGCTCACAGCCGAGTACGGCAGGATTGGCGGCAATCTCAACCAGATTGCCCGCACCCTCAACGAGTGGCATAGCCCCTACCCGGCTATGGCAAAGGAATTGCGGGAAGCGGCCGCCGACCTTGCCGCCCTCAAGTATGAAGTCCTAAAGAAAGTAGGTGACGCCGTTGGCAACACTCAAGCATTTAGGCTCTAAGAACGCCGACTACGGAGCCGCCGAACAATACCTGCTCTTTGAGCATGACGAATTTACTATGAAGCCCGTCCTTGATGAAAACGGCAGGCTTATCCCCCGTGAGGATTATCGCTTGTCCACGCTGAACTGCGGCGGCGAGGATTTTGCCGTTGCGTGTATGCGCTCCAATCTCCGCTATGAGAAAAATCAGCGGCGGGAGGATGTGAAAAGCCACCACTATATCATCAGCTTTGACCCACGGGACGGGCCGGACAACGGCCTGACCGTAGACCGGGCGCAGGCGTTGGGGGAGCAATTCTGTAAAGAGCATTTCCCCGGCCATCAGGCCCTTGTCTGCACCCACCCGGACGGGCATAACCACAGCGGCAACATCCATGTGCATATCGTCATTAACAGCCTGCGGATAGAGGAAGTGCCGTTCCTGCCCTACATGGACAGGCCAGCGGACACGAAAGCCGGGTGCAAGCACCGCTGCACCGACGCAGCCCTACGCTACTTCAAGTCCGAGGTCATGGAGATGTGCCACCGGGAAGGACTTTACCAAATCGACCTCTTGAACGGCAGCAAGAACCGTGTCACAGACCGGGAATATTGGGCGCAGAAAAAGGGACAGGCCGCACTGGACAAGCAGAACGCCCCCATGATTGCAGGCGGTATCACGCCCCGGCAGACCAAGTTTGAAACGAACAAGGAGAAGCTGCGGCAGACCCTACGGAAAGCCCTTGCCACCGCTGCCAGCTTTGACGAGTTTTCCTCTCTGCTGTTGCGGGAGGGTGTGACCGTCAAGGAGAGCCGGGGGCGGCTGTCCTACCTCACGCCAGACAGGACGAAGCCTATCACCGCCCGGAAGCTGGGCGGCGACTTTGACCGCACCGCCGTCCTTGCCGTTTTGGAGCAGAACGCCCAGAGGGGCGTAACGGTTCGCTACACCCCGCAGCACCAAGCCGCCAGAGCCGCCGAACAGACCGCAGCCATACCCGAATACCTACACGCCGGGAAAGGCCGCTTACAGGGCGAAAAGACAGGGAAAATCGACCCCAGACAGGACAGTGTGCAGCGGCTTGTGGACATTGAGCAGAAGATGGCCGAGGGCAAGGGCAAAGGCTATGAACGATGGGCGAAGATACACAATCTGAAACAGGCCGCCAAGACCCTGACCATCTACCAACAGTACGGCTTTTCTTCCCCGGAACAGCTTGAAGCCGCCGTTGCTACCGCCTATCAGGAAATGCGCCAGACCAGCGGCGAACTGAAAGCACTGGAAACGAAGCTGCAAGGGAAAAGGGAGTTGCGGCAACAGGTACTTGCCTATGCCAAGACCAAGCCCATCCGCGAGGGGCTGAAAGCGCAGAAATCCGAGAAAGCCCGCGCCGCATACCGCCAGGCAAACGAGAGCGATTTTATCATAGCCGAAGCCGCCGCCCGGTATTTCAAGGCACAGGGGCTTACCAAGCTGCCCGGCCGAAAAGCGTTGCAGGCCGAGATCGAGCAGCTTATCTCCGAGAAAGACGGCCTGTACAACACCTATCACGAACAGAAGCAGCGGTTCAGGGAGTTGCAGACCGTCAAGCGGAACATCGACCAGATTTTGCGCCGGGAAGAGCCGCACCGCAGAAAGGAGCAGAGCCATGAACGATAAGCCGTCCCGCATGGACTACCGCCAGCACCAGGCAGCCCGCCGCCTTGTGCATGAGTGCTGTAACTACGACGAGGGGAACTGCCTGCTGTTAGACGACGGGGAGCCTTGCGTGTGCGTCCAGAGCATTTCCTATTCCCTCATGTGCCGCTGGTTCCGTGTGGCTGTCCTGCCCCTTGACGGGGAGCTGGCCGCAGCCCTCTTGTACCGGGGGAGCCGGAAACGCTGCGCGGTCTGCGGGGCGGCCTTTGTCCCCAAATCCAACCGGGGGAAATACTGCCCCGGCTGCGCCGGGTGCATGAAGAAACGCAAAGCCGCCGAGAGAAAGCGGAAACAAAGGCAGAAATGTCACGCTTTAGAGCCTTTCAAACCCGCATAAATCAAGGCTTTTTTCGTGGGTGTCAAAGGGTATGCGATACATTTATCCTTTCCCCCCGGAAATGCCGTCCTAATGCGTGACAAAGCCCAAAAACGACACAACACAGAGGGAGGTGATACTATCGCTGATTATATCAGGGCAGACACCACGCTGCCCGCCTATCTTCCATACCCCCGTTTCCTGCTGAAAATGGAGATTTCACAGACCGCCAAGCTGCTGTATGCGCTTTTATTAGACCGCTCCACCCTGTCACAGAAGAACGGCTGGCAGGACGGCGAGGGCAGGATATTCATTGTCTACCCCGTTGCGGAGATAGCGGAAATGCTGGACAAGGGTTGTACCGCCATCAAGGGAGCCTTGAAAGAACTGGACGCAGCCGGGCTTTTAGAACGGGAACGGCGGGGCTTCTCCGCACCCAATCGGCTTTATGTGAAAGTGCCGCCTGTCCCAGTGGTACGGTTTTCCGACCAACTGATGGCCGGAAAAGCGACCCTCATACAGTCGGAAAAGCGACCTTATGACGGTCGGAAAACCGACCCTATGATGGTCGGAAAACCGACCCCTAACAAAACTAATATAAACAACTTAATAGAGAACCAAACAATGAGAGCGAGTGGGGAGCCGCCCACAGCTTATGGCCGATATGAGAATATTTTTCTGTCAAAGGACGAATATGACGAGTTACAGGCAGAATACCCGGACAGGCTGGAACGGCTGATTGAGGAAATGAGCCATTACCTTGCCGCCAGCGGGAAAGCCTACCAGAATTATGCCGCCGCCTTGCACAGATGGGCGGCCAATGACAAAAAGGGAGCCGTAAAACAGGGCATCCCCGACTATACCTGTATGGAGGGAGAAAGCTTATGACAAGTGAAATCAAAGATATTTTGGAGAACATGACAACCGCCGCCCCGGAGATGGAGGACTATATCGGCGAGGACGGACTGCTTTACTGCGGAAAGTGCCATACGCCGAAAGAAGCCTACTTCCCGGAGGGTAAGGAGCTGTTTGGCCGTGACCGCCACCCGGCAGAGTGCGACTGCCAGAGAGCCGCCCGTGAGCAGCGGCAGGCCGCCGAGGAACACCGCCGCCATGTGGAAGCCGTGGAAAATCTGAAACAGAGGGCTTTTGCCGACTCAGCCATGCAGCAATGGACATTCGAGAACGACAACGGCAGAAACCCGCAGACCGGGATTGCCCGGCGGTATGCGGAGCATTGGGAAGAAATGCAGGCCGAAAACATCGGCTGCCTGTTCTGGGGGAACGTCGGCAACGGGAAAAGCTACCTTGCGGGCTGTATCGCAAACGCCCTCATGGAGAAAGAAGTCCCCGTATATATGACGAACTTCGCCGTTATCCTGGGCGACCTCTCTCCCGGCTTTACAGGCCGGAATGAGTATATTTCCCGCCTTTGCCGCTATCCGCTGCTTATCATTGACGACTTCGGCATGGAGCGTGGCACCGACTATGGACTGGAACAGGTATTCCATGTGATTGATACCCGATACCGCAGCAACAAGCCGCTGATCGCCACCACCAACCGCCCGCTGGACGAGTTGAAAAAGCCGACAGACACGGCCCATTCCCGGATTTATGACCGACTGCTGTCCATGTGCGTCCCGATACGCTTTACTGGCGTCAACTTCCGGCAGGAAACCGCAAAGCGGAAAATGGAAACCATGAAGAAACTGCTGGCTGAATGAAAGGAGTATTGCCTATGGAGAATATCAAGCAGCACGACCACCGTACCACCCGCCGCCCCGACTGCGTGACGGAAATCCGCATGGGGAATACCGTTCTTGTCGTGTCCGGCTTTTTCAAGAAAGACACCACCAGCACCGCCGCCGACAAGATGGCGAGGGTACTGGAAGCGGAAGCCGCTGCTACACAAAAAAAGGCGATTTGACAAGCTGTAAAGAAGCAGATTTATCACTTTTACCGCTGTACAGCCGCCCCTGTTCCGTGGTACAATGAAACCACGGAATAGTGGGGCTGGCTGTCGGAAACGGAGGATTTTATGTTAAGACAAGCCACCCAAAACCTCATTACCGCCCTTTATCCGAGATTGTCCCATGAGGACGAATTGCAAGGCGAGAGCAATTCCATTTCCAACCAGAAACGGATTTTGGAAGCCTACGCCAAGCAGAACGGCTTTACCAATCTGCGCTGGTACACCGACGACGGCTACTCAGGTGCGAACTTCCAGCGGCCCGGATTTCAAGCCATGCTTGCAGACATTGAAGCCGGGAAAGTCGGCACCGTCATAGTCAAGGACATGAGCAGGCTGGGGCGTAATTACTTGCAGGTGGGATTTTACACGGAAATGCTGTTCCCTCAAAAGGGCGTGCGTTTTATCGCTGTCAATGACAACGTGGACAGCGCAAACGGCGGCATGGACAATGATTTTACCCCTCTGCGGAACTTATTTAACGAATGGCTGGTGAGAGATACGAGCAAGAAAATCAAGGCAGTAAAGAAAGCAAAAGGCATGAGCGGCAAGCCTGTAACCAGCAAGCCAGTCTATGGCTATCTCATGGACAAGGACGAGAACTATATCGTTGACGAGGAAGCCGCCCCGGTTGTCCGGCAGATTTACCAGCTTTGCCTTGCGGGAAATGGCCCGACCAAGATTGCCCGTATGCTGACGGAGCAGCAAATCCCCACGCCGGGGACGCTGGAATACCGCAGGACGGGCAGCACCCGACGCTACCACCCCGGCTATGAGTGCAAGTGGGCGACAAACACCGTCGTCCATCTGCTGGAAAACCGGGAGTACACTGGCTGTCTGGTAAACTTCAAGACGGAGAAGCCCTCTTACAAGGTCAAGCACAGCGTTGAGAACCCCATCGAGAAGCAGGCTATCTTCCCAAATCACCATGAGCCGATTATCGACACGGAAACATGGGAGCGTGTGCAGGAGTTACGCAAGCAGCGAAAACGCCCGAACCGCTATGATGAAGTGGGGCTGTTCTCTGGTATGCTGTTCTGCGCCGACTGCGGCCATGTGCTGTATCAGCAGCGGTATCAGAACAAGAACCGCAAGCAGGACTGTTATATCTGCGGCAGCTACAAGAAGCGTACCCGTGACTGTACGGCACACTTTATCCGCACCGACCTTTTGACGGCGGGCGTGCTTTCCAATCTCCGGCAAGTGACGGAATACGCCGCCAGGCATGAGAGCCGCTTTGTAAAGCTGCTCATCCAGCAGAACGAAATCGGCGGCAAGAGAAAGACCGCCGCAGCCACGAAGCAGCTTGAACAGGCCCAGACACGCATTGCCGAAGTGAACCGCATTATCAAGCGGCTGTATGAGGACAATGTAAGCGGCAAAATCAGCGACGAGCGTTTCATGGAGCTGTCGGCGGACTATGAGCAGGAGCAGCGGGAACTGAAAGACCGGGCTGCCGCTTTGCAGGAGGAACTTTCCAAGTCGCAGGCCGCCACCGTCAACGCCGAGAAATTCATGGGGATTGTGAGAAAGCACCTTGCTTTTGAAGAATTGACCCCCACCCTCTTGCGGGAAATGATTGAGAAAATCGTCGTGCATGAGTGCAGCTATGACGAGAACGGCACCCGCAGGCAGGACATTGAGATTTATTACAGCTTTGTCGGCAAGATAGACTTGCCGGAAGCCTAACGCCTGACCTATCCGACACAGCCCTAAGTGCCGGATAGGAACGGCAAAATTTTTTACACTTCTATTACTTCTTTATCGCACATTAGCAAAAAGCCAGGGCATCAAGCAGCTCATGGCCGGCGGCGGTGTCGCCCTCATCGGCCTGACCCTGATCCCCCTGCTGTCCGGCCTGCTCTCCGCCTGATGTCTGCCAGCAGACCCCACGGGAGGCCCCGGCACACGGGGCCTCCCGGAAAGGAGGTGATCCCCGTTGATCTTTGACGCGATACAGGAGTGGTTCCAGGAACTGCTCATCGACGGTATCATTTCAAACCTGACCGGGATGTTTGATACCCTGAATACCAAGGTGGGCGAGATCGCCGGGGAGGTGGGTATGACGCCCTCCGCGTGGAACAGCGGCATTTTCAACATGGTCCGCAATCTCTCGGAGACCGTGATCGTCCCCATCGCCGGCATCGTCCTCACCTTTGTCATGTGCTATGAGCTGATCCAGCTCATCGTAGAAAAGAACAACCTCCACGACTTCGACACCTGGATCTTCTTCAAGTGGATCTTCAAGACCTTCTGCGCGGTGCTCATCGTCACCAACACCTGGAACATCGTCATGGCGGTGTTCGATGTGGCGCAGAACGTGGTCAGCCAGAGCGCCGGCGTCATCATCTCGGACGCGGGCATCGACATATCCGGCGTGACCGCCGACCTGGAGACCCAGCTCGCGGACTGGAGCATCGGCGCCCTGCTGGGGCTGTGGTTCCAGAGCATCTTCGTGGGGCTGTGTACGCAGATCCTCTCCATCTGCATCTTCCTGGTGATCTATGGCAGGATGATCGAGGTGTATTTGGTGACCTCGATAGGTCCCATCCCCTTTGCCACGATGGTGAACCGGGAATGGGGCAACACGGGGCAGAACTATCTCCGCTCCCTGCTGGCCCTGGGCTTCCAGGCGTTCCTCATTATGATCTGCGTGGGCATCTACGCGGTGCTGGTGGAGGGCATCTCCCTGAGCGGCGACAACATTTCCGGCGCTATTTGGGGGTGCATGGGGTACACGGTGCTCCTGTGTTTCACCCTCTTTAAGACCGGTAGCCTCGCAAAGTCTCTATTTGGAGCGCATTAGAGGGAGGCCGGCATGGAGAAGAAATACAATGTCATCTACGCGGACCCGCCCTGGTCCTACAAGGTATGGAGCAAAAAGGGCGCGGGCCGGAGCGCGGAAAGCCATTATCCCACCATGAGCATAGAGGCCATCAAGGCGCTGCCAGTATCCCGGCTTGCGGCCGGGGACTGCGCCCTGTTCCTCTGGATCACCTTCCCCATGCTCCGTGAGGGCTGGGGTGTTATGGACGCCTGGGGCTTCACCTTCAAGACGGTGGCCTTCGTGTGGGTGAAGCAGTGCCGCAAATCGGACAACATCTTCACCGGGATGGGATACTGGACCCGCGCCAACGCGGAGATCTGCCTGCTGGCGACCCGCGGGCACCCGAAACGGGCAGCCAGGGACGTCAAGCAGGTCATCCTCTCCCATGTTGAGGAGCACAGCAAAAAGCCGGATGAGGCGCGGCGCCGGATCGAGGCCCTGATGGGAGACGTCCCCCGGATTGAGCTGTTCGCCCGGCAGGCGACTCCCGGCTGGGATGTATGGGGAAATGAAGTAGCAAGCGACATTCAGCTTGCGGAAAGGAGCTGATTTTATTGGCCTATGTAACGATCCCGAAGGACCTGAGCAAGGTACAGAGCAAGGTCCTGTTCGGGCTGACCAAACGGCAGGTGATCTGTTTCGGAGCGGCAGCAATTATCGGCGTGCCGCTTTTCTTTTTGACCAAGGGGGCACTTGGCACCACCACGGCGGCCCTGTGCATGATCCTGGTGATGCTTCCCTTCTTCCTGTTCGCCATGTACGAGAAGAACGGGCAGCCCCTGGAGGTGTTCCTGGGACATCTCATTGAAAACAAATTTATCCGCCCAAAGACGCGGATCTACCAGACCAACAACCTGTACTCCGCCCTGGTGCGGCAGTACGAATTGGAACAGGAGGTGAGAGCGATTGCAGGCAAAAACGGCAAGACCCGCAAAACCGGCAGGGGCAAGGCGCAAGCTGACCCGCGCCGAGCGTAAGCAGATCGAGGCAGTGGTCCGTCAGGCCAAGGGGGACGGGAAAGCCCATACAGTGCAGGAGAGCATCCCCTTCCGCAATATGTTCCCGGACGGCCTGTGCCGGCTGGAGGGCGGGACCTTCTCCAAGACCATCGCCTTCGAGGATGTCAACTACCGCCTGGCTTCGCCGGAGGGCCAGCGGGATATATTTGAACACCTCTGCGATTTCTACAACGGCTACGACCCCACCATCGGGGTGCAGATGTCGCTCAGCAGCCGGTATGTGGAGCATGGGCCGGAGGAGGACCTGTTCGGCATCCGTCCCCAGGGGGACGACCTGGACCCCGTCCGGGAGGACGCGGCCGGGATACTCCGCTTCCAGTATGAGCGGGGCAGCAACGGCTATGTGAAAACCAAGTATGTGACCCTGACCATCGAGGCGGAAAACCTTCCGGCGGCGCGGGCGAGGTTCGCCCGCATCGAGACCGACACCCTCAACCGCTTCAAGGTCATGGGCGCCGCCGCCCATGTGCTGGACGGGAAGGAGCGGCTGGAGCTGCTTCACGGCATCCTCCACCCGGAAGGAGGCAAGTTTGCCTTCGATTGGGACTGGCTGGCGCCCAGCGGGCTGTCGGTCAAGGACTTCATCGCCCCGTCCTCCTTCCACTTTGGGGAGACCCGTACCTTCCGCATTGGTGAGATGTACGGCGCGGTGAGCTTTTTGCAGATCACCGCCCCGGAGATCCACGACCGCATTTTGGCGGAGTTCATGGAGACCGAGGGCAACATCCTGGTGACCATGCACATCCGGGGCATCAACCAGAATGAGGCCATCAAGATGGTCAAGCGCAAGATCACCGACCTGGACGCCATGAAGATCGCGGAGCAGAAGCGGGCGGTGCGGAGCGGATACGATATGGACATCCTCCCCAGCGACCTTGCCACCTACGGCGGCGCGGCAAAGACCATCCTCCAGGACCTGCAAAGCAGGAATGAGCGGATGTTCAACCTGACCTTCCTGGTCATGCACATGGCGGAGACAAAGCAGAAGCTGGAGATCGCCGTATCCCAGGCGGCCAGCGTGGCGCAGACCTACAACTGCCTCCTCACCCGGCTGGACTTCCAGCAGGAGGACGGGCTGATGAGCAGCCTCCCCCTAGGCCTCAACCGTATCAAAATCGAGAGAAGCCTCACCACTTCGGCACTGGCGGTGTTCGTGCCCTTCGTCACCCAGGAACTGTTCATGGGCGGGGACGCCATGTACTACGGCCTCAACGCTTTGAGTAACAACATGATCCTTCTGGACCGCAAACAGTCCAGAAGCCCCAACGGGCTGGTGTTCGGCACGCCGGGCAGCGGCAAGTCCATGAGCTGCAAGCGGGAGATCACTTTCATCATCCTGACCACAAAAGATAATGTCATCATCTGCGACCCGGAGGACGAGTATTCGCCCCTGGTGCGCCGGCTGGGCGGGCAGGTCATCCGGCTGTCCCCGTCCAGCACCGACTATGTGAACCCCCTGGACATCAACCTCAACTATTCAGACGAGGAGAACCCCCTGGCGCTGAAAAGTGATTTTGTCCTGTCCTTCTGCGAGCTCATCATGGGGAGCAAGACGGGGCTGGAGGCCATCGAGAAAACGGTCATCGACCGGGCGGTGCAGAAGATCTACCAGCCCTACTTTGCCGACCCCCGGCCGGAGAATATGCCCATCCTGGGCGACCTGATGGAGGCGCTGCTGGCGCAGGGCATCCCGGAGGCCGACCGGGTGGCCCAGGCGCTGGATCTGTATGTGAACGGTTCGCTGAACTTCTTTAATCACCGCACTACCGTGGACATCCGCAACCGGCTGGTCTGCTTTGACATCAAGGGTCTGGGCAAAAACCTGAAAAAGCCGGGGATGCTCATTGTCCAGGATGCGGTGTGGAACACCGTCACCATCAACCGGGCCATTGGGCGCTCCACCTGGTATTTCGTGGACGAGTTCCACCTCCTGCTGAAGGAGGAGCAGACGGCGGCCTATTCGGCGGAGATCTGGAAACGGTTTAGAAAATGGGGCGGGGTGCCCACCGGGGCGACCCAGAACCCCAAGGACCTGCTCTCCTCCCCGGAGATCGAGAACATCCTGGAAAACAGCGATTTCATCTATATGCTCAACCAGGCCGCCGGCGACCGCAAGATTTTGGCGGAGCGGCTGGGCATTTCGGCGGAACAGCTTGCCTATGTGACCAATTCCGAGCCGGGCCATGGGCTGCTGTTCTTCAACAATGTGATCCTGCCCTTTGCGGACGACTTCCCAAAGGACACGGAGCTTTATAAGCTGCTTACCACCAAGCCCAGCGAGGTGGAGCACGCGGCGGAAACGGAGGAATGAATATGAAAAACAAGATTTACATTATCGACGGCAAAACCTATCTCTCCCACATCAACGATGAGGTCCACCTGTACGGCCTTCTCCACCAGCTCGCCTTCCTGGCGGGCCGGATCAAGGACGAGGAGGACGTGTTCCATGTGCTGGACGCGGCGAAGCGCTACGGCGAGATCGCCGAGGAGAAGTTTCAGGGCTGGGGCATCCCCGGCCGCTACCTGGTGTTCGGCGACCCCAGGGACCTGAAGGACCTTATGGCAAAGGAGCTGGCGGAGGCCACCCCGGTACCCGTGGAGGAGCCGAAGCCCAAGAAGTATAAGGATGAGTACATCATCCCCGGCTATGGCTTCCGTATGCTGGTGGGCGACATCCACAACCTGATCGTCCTCTACTACTCGCTGGCCCGCCGCCTGTCCGAGGCGGAAACGGAGAAGGACTTCCTCCGGCTGAAGAAAAAGGCCGGCGGCTATGAGAAGGTGCTGAAAAAGCTCTACCGCAGCCTGGGCCTCCCGGAGGACAGCAATGCCGCCCAGGACGTCCTGGAGGAGTCCATCATCCGCCGCCATAACCTGGTCCGCCTGGAGGATGTGGAGGAGCCCCAGGACGAGGGAGACCTTGAAGGGGACGAGGTATGGAGCGACTGACCCATGTGAGCCTGTTCTCCGGCATTGGCGGTCTGGACCTGGCGGCGGAGGCGGCCGGGTTCGAGACCGTCTGCCAGTGTGAGTGGGCGGACTACCCCTATTCCATCCTGGAGCGGCACTGGCCGGATGTGCCGAAGTTCCGGGACATCACCACATTTACGAAGGAGGCGTTTTTTGAGAAAACAGGACTTGAAACAGTCACCATCATCTCTGGCGGCTTCCCCTGCCAGCCCTTCTCCACCGCGGGAAAGCGGAAGGGCTTTGCGGATGAACGCTACCTGTGGCCGGAGATGTGCAGAGTTATTACCGAGCTGCGGCCCCGTTGGGTGCTTGGGGAAAATGTTGCTGGCTTCATCAATATGGGGCTCGACAAAACGATTTTTGACCTGGCAAAAGCGGGATACGCTGTTCTCCCATTCGTATTTCCGGCTTGCGGCGTCGGCGCGTGGCATGAGCGCCAGCGAACTTTTATCGTCGCGGCTGATGTTTCCCACGCCCCTTGCCTCCGACAAATCCACCTGCAGGGACGCGGCAAACCTGGATGTGTACCTGTCGGACAATGGGATCTTCCGCAAGCGGAACAAGGATGGGACGATCTGGAGCCTGAGCCTTTCGGCGGCGGTGTTCTACCTGACGCCGGCGGCGTCGGAGGGCTACCGCTCCACCCTGAAACCCACGGCCTTCCGGGGCAAGCCCCCGTCCAGCAACCTTTCGGCCCAGGTGATCCACCAGGAGCAGCCCCTGTCGGAGAAGGCGGCGCTGAACCCCGATTGGGTGGAATGGCTCATGGGCTTCCCCCAGGGATGGACGGCCGTATCCTCTGGCGAGAGGAGCCCACAGACATCCCCCGCATAACGGAGGACACGAAGGACCGGGCCCTGCGGCTGAAAACCCTGGGCAACGCGGTCTGCCCGCCCCAGGCCTATCCCATTTTTCACTATATCGCGGCGATTGAGACCGGGGCGTGCGCCAGCATCTGCCCCTATGGAGGAGGTGACGGATAAATGCAGGAATGGAAAGCCTCTGAGAAGGAGGCCCAGAAGATGACCCGTGACGGGGCCATTTCGGTGAACCTGGTGACCGGCGAGGCTACCCATGTTTCGGACCGTTCCCCGGAGCAGGACTATTCCACCGCTGATGAGACCGCCGGTGTGCTGAACCGGGCGGCGGACGAGGCGGCGAGCCATGTGGAACGGCGCCAGGCGAAAAAAGCGCGGCGCAAACGGCGCGACACCTTCCGGGAGGGTGAGGCGGCCAGGGATCGCCCTTCCTCCCGTTTGCAGTTTTCCGAGGCAGACCGGGCGGCGCCAGAGCTGAAAAAAGCTGTCCGCAAGTCGGACAAGGCGGCGGATAAGCTGGATACGGCGAAGGCCGCTGTCCCCGTGAAGCCTCCCGGTAAGGAGCATGGCAATCCCTTATCCCGGCCGGTGCAAGAGGTCAAGTCCACTCTCCACGGCGAGGTGAGCAAGGTGGAGGGCGAGAACTCCGGCGTCCAGGCCGGCCACCTGGGGGAGCGGCAGATCGAGAAGGCCGTGGGCTATGGCGGCCGGCGCTTCCACCAGGCGCGGGCAGACCGCAAGCTGAAACCCTGGCGGGATGTATCAAAAGCGGAGCAGGCGGCGGTGAAGGCCAATGCGGATTTCTATTGGCAGAAGTCCGTCCTGGAAAATCCCCAGCTTGCGTCCAGCAATCCCATCTCCCGCCTGTGGCAGAAGAAACGTCTGCAAAAACAGTACGCCGCCGCCCACCGGGCAGGGACCGGCGCTGCCCAGGCCGCAGGCAAGGCGTCCCAGACCGCCGCCTCCGCAGCGAAGAAGGGCGGCGGGACCATCGCCCAGAAGCTGGGCGGCTTCGTCACCAAGAACAAGCACACCCTCCTCATCGTGGGCGGGATCGGCCTGATCCTCATGCTCATCATGGGGCTGATGCAGTCCTGTACCTCCATGTTCGGGGGCGGGACTTCCGGCCTGGTGGCCTCCTCCTATCTTTCTGAGGACGCGGACCTGACCGGGGCCGAGGCCGCCTACTGCGAGATGGAGGCCGAGTTGCAAGAGTACCTGGACACCTACGAGGCCACCCACGACTACGACGAGTACCACTTTGACCTGGATGAGATCGAGCATGACCCCTATGTGCTGCTGTCCATCCTGTCCGCCCTCCATGAGGGGGTGTTCACCCTGGATGAGGTACAAGGGGATCTGGAAATGCTCTTTGACAAGCAGTACATCCTCACCGAGACCGTGACCACCGAAACAAGGTATCGGACAGAAACGAGGACGGACAGCGAGGGCAACGAGTACGAGGTAGAGGTTCCCTACACCTGGTACATCTGCACCGTCACGCTGGAGAATTTCGACCTCTCCCATGTGCCGGTCTACATCATGGGCGAGGATCAGCTCTCCATGTACGCCGTGTATATGTCCACCCTGGGCAACCGGCCGGACCTGTTCCCGTCCTCCGGGTATGTGGGCAAGTATGTGGAGAACCCGCCTACGGCCTGGGACATCCCCGCCGAGTATCTGACGGATAAACGGTTTGCCACCCTCATCACCGAGGCGGAGAAATACCTGGGGTATCCCTATGTGTGGGGCGGGAGCAGCCCGGAGACCTCCTTCGACTGTTCCGGCTTCGTCAGCTATGTGCTCACCAGCACCGGCCTGTGCAACACCGGGCGGCTGGGCGCTCAGGGGCTCTACAATATCTCCACCCCGGTATCCGATCCCCAGCCGGGCGACCTGGTGTTTTTCGTGGGGACCTACGACACTCCAGGCGTTTCCCATGTGGGCATTTATGTGGGTGACAATATGATGCTGCACTGCGGAGATCCGATTTCCTACACTAATTTGAACACCAGCTACTGGCAGTCTCACTTTTATGCCTACGGCCGGCCGCCGTACAACTGATGGGAGGTGGTAAAGCATCAATATGGTTTCCTACGGGGGCGGTGTCAACAGCACCGCCCTTTTGATCGGCCTGCACCAGCACCGCATCCCCGTGGACCTGATTCTCTTTGCGGATACCGGGGCGGAGCATCCCCACACCTATGCCTATCTGGACATTATGGACCGCTGGCTGAAGGACCACGGGATGCCGCCTATCTCCAGAGTCTACAAGACCACGCGGGATGGAAAGCAGCTGACCCTGGAGCAGGAGTGCTTGCAGAGCGGCACCCTGCCCTCCATCGCCTACGGCTTCAAGCGGTGTTCCCTGAAACACAAAATCGGGCCGCAGGAAAAGTTCTGCAATCACTATTTGCCCTGCCAAAAGGCATGGGCGGCGGGCAAACGGGTGGTGAAGTTCATCGGCTACGACGCAGGTGAGGGCTACCGCAGCGACAAGGTACTGCTGGGCGACCTGGCCGACCCCAAGTACAGCAAGTGGTATCCCCTGATGGAGTGGGGATGGGACCGGGCGGCTTGTATGCAGGCCATTGAAAATGCGGGCCTGCCCCAGCCGGGCAAATCCTCCTGCTTCTTCTGCCCCAGCATGAGGGCGGAGGAGATCATCCACCTGCGGGACCACCACCCGGACCTGTTCCGAAGGGCCATCGCCCTGGAGGACAACGCCCGCCCCAATTTGAAAACGGTCCAGGGCCTGGGCCGGAACTACTCATGGAAAGAACGATTTGGAAAGGAGTTTTGCGAACATGGCAACTGTTGAGAAGATCCGCCGTGACATTGAAAAGACCAAGGAGAAGATCTCCGAGCAGCAGAAGCGCCTCCGCACCCTGGAGGCCCAGCTCACCGAGGAGGAGAACCTGGAGATCGTCCGCATGGTCAAGGCGGTAAAGATGGACAACCGGGAGCTGACGGCCTTCCTGAAGGCCTACGCCAGCGGCCTCATCACCCTGCCGGAGGGCATGATGGAGGCGGAGGCCGCGGCGGACCCCGGCGAGAATGAGATGGAGGATACCGAGTATGAAGAATAAGAAGATCATCCGCCTGTTTACGGCGGCCCTGGCCGTGGCGCTCTGTGCCACGGCCTTTGCTGTCCCCGCTTTCGCCGGCGGCGGGGAGGGCGAACCCTACTACACCGAAACGGCCGGGACGGAGGCGGACCCTGCGGAGGACGCCGAAGCCCCGGAGGTCACTGTCACCGATGAGGAAGATCCCGCCGGCGATGATAGCGCAGACAATAACACGGAGGCTGACGGGGACGCCCTGAATCAGATCACCGAGCTGCTGGGCGACCTGGGGACCGTGACCGTCACCGAGGACGGTATCCTGTTCACCCCTGACGCGGAGAAATGGGAGACCCAGCAGACCGGCACCGTGACCACCTGCGGCGGCAACCTGAATGTCCGCACCGGCGCAGGGCTGGACAACGACGCCTTCACCCAGCTTCCCGATGGGGCGCAGGTGGAAGTCATCGGCACCGAGGGCGAATGGGTCAAGGTACTTCTGCCGGAGCGGGAGGGCTATGTCCACTCCGACTACCTGACCATCACGGACACGGGCAGCTTCTCCCTCTCTCTGGACGGGACGGACCTCTCCGCCCTGCTGGAGCTGGTCTCCTCCGGCTTCTCCGGGGGCGGAGGGGCAGCCCTGACCCCGGACGGGAACCTGTCCCTCATTGACGACCTGGGTGGGGCGTCCTCCGGCAAGCAGTTCATCACGGTGGAGACAAAGGGCGGCAACGTGTTCTATCTCATCATCGACCGGGATGACGAGGGGGCGCAGACCGTCCACTTCCTGAACCAGGTGGACGAGGCGGACCTTCTTGCCCTGATGGAGGATGGCGAAGCCCAGGAGGCCCCGGCGGTCTGCATCTGTAAGGAGAAATGCCAGGCCGGAGCGGTGAACACCTCCTGCGAGGTGTGCGCAGTGAATATGGCCGAGTGCGCCGGCGCGGAGCCGGAGCCGGAACCCGAACCGGAGCCGGAGGAGGAGTCCGGGGGCATGGGCGCCCTGGCGCTGGTCCTGGTGCTGCTGGTGCTGGGCGGCGGCGGAGCCTTCGCCTATATCAAGTTCATCAAGCCCAAGCAGGCAGCCAAAGCCAGCGCGGACCCGGATGACTACGATTTTGCCGATGAGGAGGAGTATATCAACGAGGACGAACCTGAACAGGAGGACGAAACGGAGGATACGAAATGAAGCTGGTGATCTGCGAGAAACCGAGTGTTGCAAAAGCCGTTGCGTCGGCCCTGGGTGTCACATCCAGGGCCGATGGCTGTTTTGAGGGGAATGGGCTCATCGTTTCCTGGTGCGTGGGGCATCTGGTATCCCCGATGGACGCGGCGGGCTATGACCCCGGCTACAAAAAGTGGAAGTATGACGACCTCCCCATCCTGCCGGAGCCCTTCCGCTATGTGCTGGTGAGGGACAAGGAGGACGCCTTCCAGAACCTGAAACGCCTTATGGACCGTGAGGACGTCACCGAGCTGGTCAACGCCTGCGACGCCGGGCGGGAGGGCGAGCTCATCTTCCGGCTGGTCTATGAGATGGCGGGATGCCGGAAGCCCTTCTCCCGCCTGTGGATCTCCTCGATGGAGGACGCGGCGATCCGGGAGGGCTTCCAGAACCTGCGCCCCGGCGTGGAGTACGACCCGCTGTACCAGTCTGCCCTCTGCCGCCAGAAAGCGGACTGGCTCATCGGGATCAACGCCACAAGGCTTTTTTCTGTCCTCTACCACCGCACCCTGAATGTGGGGCGGGTGCAGACGCCCACCCTTGCCATGCTGGTGGACCGGGACAGCAAAATCACCCTGTTCCGCAAAGAGAAGTACCATCATGTGCGCCTGACCTTTGGCGGGGCTGAGGCGGTGTCGGAGAAGATCACCGCCCCGGAGGAGGCGGAGGCCCTGCGGGCGGCCTGTGCCGGCGCGGAGGCGGTCTGCGCTTCCGTCACCTGTGAACAGAAGAAAGAGGCGCCGCCCAAGCTCTACGACCTGACCACCCTCCAGCGGGAGGCAAACCGGGTGTTCGGCTACACGGCCAAGCAGACGCTGGACTATGCGCAATCCCTCTACGAGAAGAAGCTGCTGACCTACCCCCGGACGGACAGCCGGTATCTGACCGCTGATATGGCGGAGACCGCTTTGGCGGTCCTCCACCTGGCGGCCAAGGTGCCGCCCTTTGACGGGTGCAGGGAGTTCTTCCCGGATGTGTTCCTGCTGGTGAACGATGGAAAAGTGTCCGACCACCACGCCATCATTCCTACGCTGGAGCTGGAGAAAGCGGACCTGTCCGCTCTGCCCGTGGGTGAGCGGAACCTTCTCCTGCTGGTCTGCCGGGAGCTGCTGTGTGCGGCGGCGGAGCCCTATGTGTACGAGGCGGTGACGGCAACCTTTACCTGCGGTGGGCAGACCTTCACTGCCAAGGGGCGCCATGTGCTGTCCCAGGGATGGAAGGACATTGACCGCATTTTCCGCGCCTCCCTGAAGGAGCAGCCGGAAGGCGAAGCGGAGTCCGACCCGATGCCGGACTTCACCGAGGGTCAACTTTTTGACCAGGTGGAGGCCGCTGTCACCGAACACTTCACCGCCCCGCCCAAGGCGTACACGGAGGACACCCTCCTGGCGGCGATGGAGACTGCCGGGAAAGAGGATATGCCGGAGGACGCCGAGCGCAAGGGTCTGGGCACCCCGGCCACCAGGGCGGCGATCCTGGAAAAGCTGGTGGCGGCCGGGTTTGTGGAGCGCAAGGGCAAAAGCCTCATTCCCACCAAGGCGGGGATCAACCTGGTTACGGTCCTGCCGGACACGCTGACCTCGCCCATGCTCACGGCGGAGTGGGAGCAGAAGCTGACCGCCATCGCCAGGGGCGAGGGCGACCCCGCCGCTTTCATGGCGGGGATCTCTGGCATGGCGCGGGAGCTGGTGAAAACCTATTCCCACATCTCCGAGGAGGGACAGAAGCTGTTTGCCGCGGAGCGGGAGGCCGTGGGTCTCTGCCCCCGCTGCGGCAAGCCGGTCTATGAGGGCAAGAAGAATTTTTACTGTTCCGACCGCTCCTGCCGCTTCGTGCTGTGGAAGGATGACCGTTTCTGGACCTCCCGCAAAAAGGAGCTGACAAAGAAGATGGCCGCCGACCTTTTGAAGAAGGGCCGCACTTCCGTCAAGGGGATGTGGTCTGAAAAGAAGGGCGCCGCCTATGACGCGGTGGTGGTGCTGGATGATACCGGCGAGAAGTATGTCCGCTTCAAGCTGGAGTTCCCCAAACGGAAGGAGGGCGTGAATGGCAAAAAGTAAATCGGATATTTCCCTGAATGATCTGAAAGCGATGCTCCCCCAGGAGGGGAGTTCCGCAGAGCAGGAGGCGGCGCTTCGGGCGCTGTCCACCCTTTCCCCGGAGGACCAGGGGCTCCTGGCCGCTGTGCAGGAATCCCCCTTCCGGCTGACCACCCTGGAACAGTTCCGGGAATTTCCCGCCAATACCGAGTATTTCATCCTGGAGGCCAACATCAGTAAGGTGGAGGATGTGGGCTGGCGCTACTTGGCGCAGCATCTGGACACCCTTTTGCCCCCGGAACTGCTGGACGCCATTGACCCGGTTCCCTTCGGCAAATACGCTGTGCAGGAGGAACAGGGCTGCTTCACCAGCCGGGGATATTTAACGCTGTCTGGGGATGAGTGGCAGCACGACCGCCCCCAGTCGAAGCAGGCGGACCACAAACCCTCCATCCGGGAGCGGCTGGAACAGAGCAGGCAGGAGTGCAGAAACAAGAATAAGGCCCAGACGCCCCGCAAGGGGAAGTCTGAGCCGGAGCTGTAAGGAGGTGCGTATATGCCCCATTATGAATATGACAAGGACTATCCCTTCGCCGCCTTCATCACCAACCTGGGCAAGTACAACGAGGGCGACCTGGTGGGCGAATGGGTGAAGTTCCCCACCACGCCGGAGGAGATGCAGAAGGTGTTTGAACGGATCGGCATTGGGCAGAAGGACGACTTCGGCCAGCCCTACGAGGAGTGGTTCATCACCGACTATGACTGCTATGTGGACGGCCTCTATGACAAGCTGGGCGAGTATGAGAGCCTGGACGAGCTCAACTACCTGGCTTCCAAGCTGGACGAGATGAGCCAGGGCGAGTACGAACAGTTCCAGGCGGCGATGGAGATCGGCGACCATTCGGGCAGTTTGCAGGAGATCATCAACCTGACCGAGAACCTGGACTGCTACGACATTTATCCCGACATCCACGACCACGATGACCTGGGCCGGTATTACATCGAGGAGCTGGACGCCATGCAGGTGCCGGAACATCTGCGGAACTACATCGACTATGAGGCCTACGGCCGGGACATCGCCTTGGAGGAGGGCGGCGAGTTCACCGACCTGGGGTATGTGCGGGATACCGGGAGCAGCTTCCATGAGTATTACGACGGCGAACACGGAAGCATCCCGGAGGAATACCGGGTGATGACCTTCCAGGACGCGGAGGAGCTGACTGAGGAGGAAAAATCCGAGTGGGCGATGGACATCGCCTACGATATGGACGAGTTCTTCCGCCAGCACGACCCGCAGTACGCCGCCGAGCACCCGGAGGAGCACGCGGCCAAGGAGGAGATCTACGAAAATCTGATGGCCGGCCGCATTTCCGCCCTGGATGAGAAGCTGGCCGCCCTGGGGCAGACCCAGGAGGACTACCTGCCTTCGGAGATCGAGAAGTTTAAGGACGCCACCGGCTATGAGGAATTTCTTGACTTTGATCCGGCGGTGATCCGGGAGGCTATCCAGAACCCGGACAAGTCCCATGCGGACGAGATGCTGGCTTTTGCGGAGCAGGCGGGCCGGGAGTATGAGGCGGAGCTGTCCGGGCAGGCCCCGGCGCCCTCCCCGGATGACCGGGAGACCGGCGAAACGGTGCGGACCCCCAGGGGGACCTTTTATGTGACGGATATGAGCCGGGAGCAGATGGAGGCGGCCGGGTACGGTCTGCACCATCAGTCTGACGATGGGAAGTATCTCATCATGGGCAACGGTTCCCGCGCCTTTGCTATCCGCAGCGAGGAGGCCCAGGAGCACGCCGCCCCGGAGAAGATGACTGTCCTGGTGGTGGAGCCCATGAAGGAGCCCTATGTGAAGGAGATCGCCCCCGGCCTCCATTCGTTACAGGCGGAGGTGGGCGGCGATATTGCCACCGCTTATCCCTTCTCTGACCCGGTGGGGCTGGTCTGCAACGATGAGGGCAAGCTCATTGGCCTGGGGCTGAACCGGGGCCTGCGGGATGAGCATGGGGAGATTTACGACATCATGGCCGGCACCTTCCTGGTGGTGGGGCTGAGTGAGGACAGCTTCACCTCCCTGACCCCGGAGCAGGTGCAGAAGTACACGGAACACTTCAAGCAGCCGGAGCAGTTCATCAGTCTGAACGGGCAGATCATCGCCCTGCCGGTGGAGCCGGAGAACCCTCTCCGCACCGCCGAGATGACCCTGGAGGACGACTACGGGATGATCGACGGGGTGCTGAACAACGGCCGCAGGGGTGAGGAGCTGGAGAAGGCCCAGGGTGAGGCGCGCAGGACCACGCCGGAGAAGAAGCCCTCCATCCGGGAGCGGCTGGCGGAGGCCAAACGGGAGTGCGGCGAGCGCAAGCCCCCGGACAAGGTTCAGCAAAAGAAGCCCCCGGAGCACGACCTATGAGCCGGAGCAAGAAGTGGCGGCTGGAATGGTCCTTCTTCCTGGGGGAGAACGGCCGCCGCAGGTACAACAAGATCTGCAAGGGCTGTGTCCATCCCTGCAAGCAGAGCTTCCGGGCAGTCCTCATCGCCTGTCCCCATTACCAGTCCGCACGCTCGAAAAAGTGTGGGGATAGGGGTTGAAAATGGGCTGAAAAATCGTCTGTGGCGGCTTTTCCGGGAGCTGCCCTTATGATTTCCCATGTAGTCCTCACCCTTCGATTTAAGGGGTGCAAAGAGGCTGTTTTGAACACTTTTCCATAACAGAGCGGGAGCGCCGCCTTCGGTTTGGGCCGAGGGTGACGCTCCCGCTTCTTTTTTTGTTCTCTTTTTTCTTTTTCAATCAGGATCGGACAGGAAGGATGTTCGCAGCAGCAGGCGCTGTGGGAATGTGTGTAAACGGCCATGTCTGCGAAGCTGTGGGAAACGATGTTTGCGGGCTGTGGGAAAGCCGGCGGCTTTTCCATCGGGCCGTGAATATCTGTTTTCCATCGGCGGAGCGGCCGTTTTCCACATTTCCATAGTGCGGTTATCCCACGATCAGGCGGTAGATAGTGAGGGGCACATACCATGCCGCCACCAGCAGGCGCCACACCAGGACGAAGCCTCCGATGAGGCCGCCGATCACGAAGTTCAACACGAACAGCGCGGCGCCGCCGCCCAGGGAGCCCCCGCCCGGCACGATCCACACGCACATCCGATGGATGCCGAAGGGCAGGCCGCAGAGTATCCAGAGCCAGAGAAGATCCAGCTCCCCATCCCTCATGCAGGCGGATTTGAAAATACAGTACAGCAGCCCGGCGGTGGCGACGGGCAAAACCGCCTTTTTGAAAAAGTCTTTGACGGCCTCGGTTCTCGTCATTGGCAGCACCTCCATTCCTGTCTCCATTATACCGGGAAAATCTGACTGCGCCCAGGGGCTTTTGAAAAGTCCGGCAAAGCGCACAATCTCCGCTATTCCAGTTCGTTGCTTCGTTGCCTCTGCGGTTCTGCCTCCCTTGGCTTTTCCAGCAGAGCCTCCACATTCTGGCGGAGGGTGTCGTACTCCTTTTCCTCCCGCTGGGCCTTCCGATATTCCGATTGCAGGGCGGTCCGCCTGGCGGTGAGTTCGTCCATCTCGGCCCGGAGCCGCCTGGTGGCGGGCAGGGGTACGGCGTCCAGGCGTTTCAACTCCCTTGCCGCCGCCTCGAACAGGATGATCTCGCCCTCATGTCCCCGGAGGAACTTCTCCTTATCCCTGGACTGGCGGTATTCCTCATACAGGGGCCGGAGCTGGCGGTAGGTGGCGGCGTGCTTCATGGTGAGGGTCAGCCGCTCCATTTCCTTCTCTGTCGCTCGGAGATCCGCCTTCACCCTGGCGGTGGCGGCCGCCGCCCCGTCGCACCGCTCGGACAGGTCCTCCAAACTTCCGATGCCATGCTCCGTCAGGAAGTTCAGTGTTTCCGCCGCCCGCTTCAAGTTCTCGATGGTTGCCCAATGCTTGTAGCCGGCGCTCTGCTGGGCTTTGATGTTGTTCTGGATGTCAATGAGCAGGCTGGGCTTCCCGGTGCGCTGTTTGGGCTGGTAGGAGGGGCTTGGCCTTCCGGCGATCCGGGCGGCCAGGGCATCCTCGGCGTAGTCGGCACCCAGGGTCTTCAGACGGGTGAACCGCTCCTGGCCCGGAGCCCTGGCGGAGATGTACTTGCCCCGTTTCAGTTCGTACCCTTCCCGCTGGAGGCGGCGGAGCAGGTCCTCCAGGTCGGCGCAGCCGGGCAGGAGCCGGTCGATGGCGGCGCGCAGCTTCGCCTTGTAGCTGGTGCCGTTCTGTTCCGCCTGGTGCTCGATGTAGCTCTTGCCCTTGTCACGGCCGGGGACGATGACGGACAGGCCATGCTCTTTGCAGATACGGTCGCTGGTGCGGCGGATGAAGTGATAGCTCCGCTTGTTGGAGTGGTAGTGCCGGTGGTCCTGGAAACTGACCGTGTTGAAAATCAGGTGATTATGGACGTGGTCCCTGTCTATGTGGGTGGTGAGGACAAACTCATACTTTCCGCCCAGGACCTCCCGCGCCAGCTCCATGCCGATCCGGTGGGCCTCCTCCGGCGTGACCTCCCCAGGTTCAAACGCCTGGATGAGGTGGCGGCCCAGGTTCGTGCCCTTGTCGATGGCATGGCGGCGGGTCCAGGCAAATTCGATGTCGGCGGTCTCCGCGGTGCAGCCGAAGGAGGACACCAGTAGCCTCCCATCCGTTTTTTCGGGATTGCAGATATAGTCGATGGCCGCTTTCAGCGTTGACTTAATAGGATGCGTCTTTGTAACTGCCATATCTGCTCCAATCTCTCCATGATCTCCTCCATGTCGGCCTGGTAGGCCGGGCCGCCGGCGTTCACCCTCTTGGCGATCTGATTGATATTCCGGCCGATGGAGCCCAGGGCCTTTGTCATCTCCTTGATGTCGGTGGTGTCCACCTGGATGATGTATCCGTCAATCGCCATCTTGCGGAGATAGGCGCCGATCCGCTTTGTGTGGAGCTGGGCCATCTTCTGTTCTATCAGGGCCCGTTCCTCTGCTGTTACCGGGCAGCGCAGGACGATGGGCCGTTTGCGATTTGCCATAGTATGTGCCTCCGTTTCCTCATAAGGGTCTGGGACTATCCCAGCAAGCAATTTTTGTGTTTAGGGGCAAGGGGTTCCCTAAACCGAAAATTCGCAAGTGTGGCTACACTTGCTGTGCTTGCTACTGTAACCCTTCCCGTACCTTAGTAATACGGAAACGGCAACTTTGGCAACCATCAGAGCAAGAAAAAACGCTATAAACCTATCCGTTTATAGCGTCTGACGTTTCCTATGCAGTTGTACGGAAAATACTACTTTTCCCCATCCTCACGCGCATCCAGAATGGCCTGCGCCGTGGCGATGAGGACTTGTATCTCCCTGTCGCTCATTTCACCCACCAGAGCATCAAGCTGGCGGGACGCGGTGGACTTTCCGCCTTCGGCATCCCCAAAAAGGATCTGATCCACCGAAACATGATAACGGGACATGAGTTCCAAAAAGATTTGGACACTCGGATGCTGCCCTTTGTTTTCAATATTCGCCAGATACCGAGGAGAGAGGAACATTTCATTCCCTACCTTGTTGCGGGACTCCTTACGCTCGGTTCTCGCTTTTTTAACCGCAGCCCCATAAGGGCGCAGGTCAATCTTTTCTACCGGCCTCTTTGCCATATTCATTCACCCAATTACATTCTACTGTTCACCTTTCTTTCTGGATATGTCTATACAGTTCCTCTATATAGCCAAAATAATTCTATATTATTTTAAATTCAGAACCTTGAAGTGTTCCTCCAACCGTTTATAATGAAAAGAGAAGGTACTCCAAAAAGACACGACTAAACGCCAAAGTAGACGTAGTAATTCTCCAGCGAGAGTCATTGAGCCGATGTTTATATTTTGAGTTCCCTACAAACGGTAGATCGACGCTTGAAAATCAAAAAATGATTTCCCTGTGAGGTTTCTGTGACATTTGGTTGATACTCTATAAAGAAAAGGATGTGAGCGAATGAGAATTTTAGTGGTTGAAGATGACCGCCTTTTGAATAATACCCTTTGCTATAACCTGTCTGCCGCAGGCTATGAAGTAGATGCTGCCCTGACGAAAAGCGTTGCCGAACGGTTTTGCAGAAAACAAGAGTATGATTTGATTGTTCTTGACATCAATCTGCCGGACGGCAATGGGTTTGATTTTTGCCGGGACATTAAGGAAAGCCGCCCGGATACTGCTGTAATCTTCCTGACGGCATACGATATGGAAAGCGATATGCTCAAAGGCTATGAACTTGGGGCAGATGATTATGTGACAAAGCCATTCCCCATAAGCGTATTTCAGAAAAAGGTAGCTGCTTTATTATCCCGTATGAAAAAAATGGCCGGCGGTGATTGCTATAATGACGGTAATCTGTTGATTGATTTTGCAGAAATGACCGCAACACGGGACGGTGAAAGCATTTCTTTTACTCCTATGGAATATCGTCTTTTGAAAATCCTAATAAAAAATCCTCGAACCGTATTAACTCGACAAATATTGTTGGAAAAGCTATGGGATATAGACGGTAATTTTGTAGACGAGCACGCCTTGACTTCAACAATCAGCCGGATACGAAGCAAAATTGAAAATCCAGATCATGCCTATATCAAAACCGTCTACGGCATGGGCTATATGTGGATTGGGGGCGGTAATAAATGAGGACGGAAAAACTCTCTATCAATAAAGTGTGCATGGTCGTGTGTGCAGTTCTTTTCTTGCTTTCAATCGCTATGCCGGTTATCATATACTTTTTGACGCGGAACGTATTGGCGCTATGCTGCGGATTGCTCTATGCGGTTTTCGTCGCCGGGTGCATGGCTGCTTTTCTGGCCTTTGTGCGCCGGAAATTAACGCTGTTTTCGGACGCTCTGTGCAAGCTGCTGGACGATATGATGTCAGCAGATCAGGCCCCGCCGCAGTACACAGAGGAAGAAAACCTGTTTTATAAAATCCAGCACCGGCTTTCCCGGCTCTATGAAGTGTTGCGGGAAAGCAAAAGCAGTATTGCAAAGGAACGGGCCGACTTGCAGGAATTGATTTCGGACATTTCCCATCAGGTCAAAACGCCGATTGCAAACCTGAAAATGCTGGATGCCACTTTGTTGGAGCAAAATGTATCGCCGGAAAAGCAGAGAGAATTTCTTCTGGCTATGGACAGCCAGTTAGACAAGCTGGATTTTCTCATGCAGGCAATGATTAAAACGTCACGGCTTGAAGCCGGGGTGATTGCTTTGGAGCCGAAGCCGCAGGCCATCTATGATACCCTTGCTGCGGCGCTGGGCGGTATTCTGCTGAACGCAGAACAGAAAAAGATTGCGGTCACGGTAGATTGCCCGGAAACGGTAACTGCGGCCCATGATAGGAAATGGACAACCGAAGCCCTGTTCAACATTCTGGATAATGCGGTGAAGTACACGTCAGAGGGCGGGAAAATCCATGTGGCTGTGGTGTGCTGGGAAATGTATGTGAAGATTGATATTTCCGATACAGGCATTGGTATACCAGAACAACATCAAGGGACGATTTTTAAGCGGTTCTACCGTGAGGACAGGGTGCATGACGCCCCCGGTATCGGGATTGGCCTATATCTTACCCGTGAAATTATCACCCGGCAAGGGGGCTTTATCCGTGTTGCCTCGGAAGTCGGTGCTGGCTCTACTTTCTCGGTGTTCCTGCCCCATTCTTGAAATGTCACAGGGTTGTGACATTTCAAAGCATTTTAAGGGGAATTTCAAGACCCGCCGTGACATTTCTGCGAGATTTCCCCTTTACAATGGAACCATAAAAAAGAAAGGTGGTAGAACTTATGCCTATTTTACAGACAACAGATTTGAAAAAATACTATGGGGACGAGCCGAATATTACAAAGGCTCTGGACGGCGTTTCTCTCTCGGTAGAACATGGGGAATTTGTCGCTATCGTCGGCACATCTGGAAGCGGCAAGTCCACGCTGCTGAATATGATCGGCGGTCTGGATGTTCCTACTTCCGGCAAAGTTATTGTGGATGGCAAAGACTTGTCTACGTTGAAAGACGAGCAGCTTACTATTTTCCGCAGACGGAAAATCGGTTTTATCTTTCAGAATTACAACCTTGTCCCCGTTCTCAATGTTTACGAGAACATCGTCTTACCTGTGGAACTGGACGGAGATCAAGTGGATAAAAAATATATGCAGGAAGTTGTTCGTATGCTGGGTTTGGAAGATAAACTGAACAATATGCCGAACAATCTTTCCGGCGGCCAGCAGCAGCGCGTCGCTATTGCCCGCGCTCTGGTATCGAAACCGGCAATTGTGCTGGCAGACGAGCCGACGGGCAACCTCGACAGCCGGACGAGCGGTGATGTCCTCGGCCTGCTGAAAGTAAGCAGCCAGAAATTTCACCAGACCCTTGTGATGATTACCCATAACAACGAGATCGCCCAGCTTGCAGACCGGATTATCCGTATTGAGGATGGGAAAATTTCTGAATGAGGGGGTGTTGAGAATGAATGATATTTTATTTGGCAATAATAACAGACCCATTATTAAGAAATTGTCCAGGCGGTACTTTAAGGCCAGCAAAAGCAGGAATATCATTGCTATTGTTGCCATTGTTCTTACAACCGTCTTGTTCACAACTATCTTCACGCTGGGTTCCGGCTTAATTGATACAGTACAAGACCAGAATATCCGAAAGGCGGGCGGGGATGGTCAAGCTGTTCTCAACTACATCAGTGACGAAGTTTTTAATGATGTAAAGGGCAACGAATTGATTGACCGAATTGCCTATTCAAAGGCAGTTTCTTATCGTCTTAACGATCCAGGGCTTGCGAAATGGCGTTCTGATATGTGGTATATGGATGATACCGCATTGGAGTTTGCCAGGTATGAGCCAACAGTAGGCCACCGCCCCGAAGCTGAAAATGAGATTATAGCCGACACAAAAACATTAGAGGCATTGGGTGTTCCGGCTGAGATCGGTGCGACAGTCACGCTGGATTATGAAATCAAGGGTAAGGAGTACACAACTGATTTTACACTGTGCGGATTTTGGGAAACAGACAGCCTAAGTAATATCGGGCGCATTATCGTATCGAAAGCCTTTATAGATAATCATGCCGACTTGCTTACCTATACCTATCCGATGGATAATGATTACTCTGGCGTTGTAACAGCCTATATCATGTTTCGCGGCGGCGGCTCCGTGGAAGAAAAACTACAACAACTTCTTACGGAAACCGGCTATACCTGTGATACACTTGGAGGACAGCCCGCAGACGAAAATTATATTATTGCCCGTGTCAGCCCGGCTTATCAAAGCAGCCCAGTGAGCGAAAATTCCGCATTGTTTATTGCCGGAATTGTGGGAATACTCGCGATTATGGCAACAGGCTATTTGATTATCTATAATATTTTTCAAATCTCTGTTATTCAAGATATTCAGTCCTACGGGCAGCTTAAAACATTGGGAACCACAAGGCGGCAGATCAAAAAGATTATTAACAAACAGGCCATACTTCTGTCAGCGGTAGGTATCCCCATTGGCTTGATTATTGGCTTTTTCATTGGCCGCGCTTTAGTTCCGGCTCTGATGAACGGCACAACTTATACTTCTGAAGCTGGCGTTGTTGTGACAGTAAATCCACTGATATTCATTGGCTCGGCTATCTTTGCTTTTGTTACTGTTTATATCAGTGTACGAAAACCGGCCAAGATTGCAGGCGCAATCTCACCGATTGAGGCTATCCGCTATACGGAAAATGATGCAGGTGCATTTCAAACAAAGAAACGTTTGGCTGTAAAAAAATCAACTGGCGGCACAAAAATCCATCGGATGGCCCTGGCAAATTTGGGACGAAATCGAAAACGGACAGTCCTTGTAATCGTGTCCATGACATTGAGTTTGGTGCTGTTCAATACAGTATTCACTTTATCCAGCGGTTTTGATATTGATAAGTATGTTGAGAAGTTCTTAAACAAGGATTTTATCATTTCTTCTGCGGATTATTTCAATTACAATTTCGCCCGCAGCGAAACATACTTGTCCGAAACATTTATTGATGCCGTTCAGCAGCAGAACGCCTACGAGGATGGCGGCAGACTATATTCCAGCCAAGTGGCAGAAGACATTTTTTCTGCTGAAACAGATGCCGTTACAAATTACAACAAGGACAAGGATGGAAATCCGCTTATTGCCCTGTATGGGGCAGACGATTTTCTTATAAACTCGATGGATGTAATCGAGGGGAAAATTGATTGGGAAGCACTTAGAACAGGAGAATATACGCTCTACGCATTAACAATGGATGATAACGGAAACATTATTGACAATCCATCTATCCGTGTTGGAGATACGATTACTTTTCATCACTGGAAGATGAACGGATTAGTCGGTACGCTGGATAATAGCTTTGACCTCACTGTTATGGCAAAAGTTCTCATCAACGAAAACACTGATACAGAACGAAATACAGGTGCGGCACGTTTTTATTTGCCCGCAGAACAGTTTAAGCCGCTCTGCATCAATCCCCGTTTGGTCAGTTTTCCGTTCAATGTTAAGGACGGGACGGACAGCGATATGAACAGCTTTTTAAGCAACTATGTGGAAAATATTGAGCCGAGTATGGACTATGAATCGAAAGAAACCTATGTTCAGTCTTTTAATAGCATGACATCCCTTATTATTACAATCGGCGGTGCTTTAAGTGTTATTATTGGTCTGATCGGTATTGTTAATTTCATCAACTCGGTATTGACAAGCATTATTACGCGGCAAAAAGAATTTGCTATGCTCCAAAGTATTGGCATGACAGGCAGACAGCTCAAACGGATGTTGTCCTATGAGGGTTTGTATTATGCTTTGGGAACAATTATAGCCTCGTTGATCATTGGGGTGCTGTTCTCTCTAATCATTGTGCAGGCAATAGCAAGTAGTTTTTGGTTCTTCACCTATCACTTTGTAATTTGGCCGGTGTTGATTGTTTATCCGTTTCTTATCTGCTTGACGGTAATTATTCCTACAATTCTTTACCGACAATTTGCCAAAAGCAGCATTATTGAAAGGCTTCATCAAAATTGAGTTTGTCCGGCATAGTATCTAAATAAGGGCAGCTAAATAAGTGACTAAATCAATTAGAAAACCGAGGGTATTTTGCCTTCGGTTTTCTAATTGTCACAAGTTTGCGAGATTTCAGCCTGTTTTTGTGTCGAAAAAACTATTTGTTGTGAGATTTCTGCGAGGTTTGATGTTTATAATGGATTAAAAATAACAAACAAGCTGCCGGACGACGGCAAAAGAAAAAAAGCCGTCGTTCAGCAGGCAATCGCTATGCCCTAAATACACCTACGGCGGCTTTGACAAAATCAAGGCCGCCGTTCCTTATGCCCCAAGAGTGACGACCCTGTTTCAACGGTGACAGCGGCTTTAGGAGGGAGCCGCCGTGAAGCAAAGACCGCTTCGACATAATTCGGCAGGGATTTACCTGTCAAAAAAAGCCCATCCAATATCAGGAACTATCTCGCCTATGAATATGAACTGTATGATTACATAATTGCTTCTGCTTCTTCTATTGCGCCCATCCGCGTCCTGCGGATGGGCGCTTTTTTCTGTTTATGCGAGCCTCCACCATACGGCGGAGCCTTTCATAAAAATTTTCTTCCCTTCGCGGTTGCCAAAATCGCAAACCTTGCATTACTGAGGCGAAAGGGAGGAGATCACCACCCCGCACCCGTGCGGCGCGAAGGGAGGTGAGAAAATGAAAGACTCCTATGAGCAGCGTATTCAAAATCAGTTTGGCGCTTTCTGTGTCAGGGTTTTGAAGAATGAGGCCCGGTACATCCAGCGCGAGCTTGCCAGTCTCCAATCCCAGGAAAAATCCTTTGGAGAGCTGACCGCCTCTGAACTGGAACAGACCGCCGTGTGGGACAAGCACTTTATGGGCGAGCATGTCTTTGAAGTGCTGGGACTTCCGGTAGTCGTGGCCGGCGATCTTCTGGCTGACGCCTTGGCGCAGCTGCCGGAAGGCAAGCGGGATGTAATCCTGCTGTCCTACTTCCTGGGTATGACGGACCGTGAGATTAGCGAGAAGCTGAACATCGTCCATCAGACCGTATCCAAGCGGCGGCTCGTTACACTGAAAGAATTGCGCGAGTATCTGATGAAGGAGGGATTTGAATGGCCGGACAAGTGAAGCCGATCCCGGTGCCGGTGATCCTGGCAGCCGTGAACGGTGACGAGAACGCCCTTGCCGCCGTGGTCGCTCACTATCAGAAGTACATCCGGGCTCTTGCCACCAGGCCTGTGAAGGACGAGTATGGGAACGAGTACCTGTATGTGGATGAAGATATGCGGCTCAGGCTGGAAACGAAGCTGATCCATAGCATCGTAACAGGTTTCAAGGTACTGCCGGTCTAAAATCGTCCGGGGCAAGTTTCACGGCTCCCTTTCCTTGCCCCGGCGATCCGACAGCCAAAACGAAAGTTCCTTGACAAAGAAAGCCCGGCGGGAGGCCTCCGGCGCAGCATAAGGCAGACGGATACGATCTGTCTGTATGGAGCCGGTCGGCCGGTGCGCCATGACCCTGTTGCAAGTCCGCAGGACGGGACCCCTACCAAACAGGTGAGCGACAAAACCGGGCCGTAAAACAGGTGTGGCAGCCTGTGGGCGATGATATGCAGGCAGGATAATGAGACTCGCGCATTGGACGCCCGCAAAGCATCGTGCGCCGCACCCATCAGCATGGGCCGGGGTGAAATTCCCGTGGAGCTGTGCCAGCAGCCGTCCGTTTTCTGCCTCTTTCGTATTGATCTTTCTTGCGAAAGGGGGTCATTCTATGCAAGAAAAAACTGCTGCCGGCAAGACCGGCACATCCAATAAATCATTAGATGAAAAGACGACCTATCGCTTCGGCAATAGGTCGTTTGTCGTTGAACCTGTTTTTCGGCAAGATGGCCCGGACACCCTGGGCAGCATCCTTCTGCGGCTGATGAAGTCCGAGAGCGAAGCAAAGTAAATCCCCCGGACCCGGCTGACAGGGACGGCGGATGGCGGTATAATGAACATAGACAAGTTGTATTTGCTATTCGGCTGTCCCGGAGGAAGGAGGACTGAATGAGACAGTCGAACAACCGCAAATCCCGTGATGTGACCGCGTTCCTCTATGAGCGGCTTTCCCGCGATGACAACCTGGAGGGCGAGAGTTACAGCATCGGCAACCAAAAGAAATTGCTGACCAAGGTGGCGAAGGAAAAAGGATACACCAATCTGGTCCACTTCCTGGACGACGGCATCTCCGGCGTCACGATGGACCGCCCCGGTTTCAACGACATGATGGAGCAGCTTGCCGCCGGCAAGGCCGCCGCCGTGTTTGTGAAGGATCTGTCCCGGCTGGGCCGCAACTACATTGAGGTGGGGCGGCTGACCGAGGAGTTTTTCCCGGAGCACGACATCCGCCTGGTGGCGGTCTCGGACAACATCGACACCGCCGAGGGCGAGAACGAACTGGCGCCCATTCGCAACCTGTTCAATGAGTGGTACGCCCGCGACATCAGCAAGAAGCGCCGGATCAGCAACAAGATCAAGGGCAACGCCGGCGAACCGATGGGGCCGCCGCCCTATGGCTACAAGAAAGACCCCGACGATCCCAAACGGTGGATCGTGGATGAGGAGGCCGCCCAGGTGGTCCGCCGCGTATTCCGAATGACTTTGGATGGCTATGGAACGGAGCAGATCGCCACAATATTCTCCGAGGAGAAAATCCTTACCCCCATCGCCTATTGGCGTGAAAAGGGCGTCAATCGTCCTGGGAAAAGCAAACTCCGTGGACCGTATATGTGGAACAGCTCCACTATCACTCATATTCTCTCTTTACAGGAGTATTGCGGTGATATTCTTAACTTCAAGACCTACTCCAAGTCATACAAGAACAAAAAGCGGCTTGCCAATGACCGGGAAAACTGGGTCATCTTCCAGGATGTCCACGAACCCATCATTGAGCGGGCGGTCTTTGAACAGGTCCAGCAGAAGCGCGGCAAGATCCGCAAGCGCCGCACCCACGAAGGGGAGCGCAATATGTTCTCCGGCCTTCTGGTCTGCGCTGATTGCGGACACAACCTGCACTTTCATTTCAATCAGGGCAACCCCGACATCAAGTATTTTAACTGCTCCAACTACAAGGGCAACCGTGGGACCTGTACTTCCACCCATTATGTCCGTGTGGACTTCTTGGAGCAGGTGGTGTTAGGCGAGATCCGGCGGCTGACTAAGTTTGCCAGCCAGTTTGAGGATGAGTTTGTGAAGGCTGTGATCGGCCATTCCCAGCAGGCGGAGGCCACCGACCGAAAGCTGAAGGAGAAGGAGCTGAAAGCCCTGCAAGCCCGCGATGAGGAACTGGATGGCCTGTTTGAGAGGATCTATGAGGACAATGTTTCCGGCAAACTCTCCGATGACCGTTTCGCCAGAATGTCGAGGCGGTATGAGGAGGAGCAGAAGGAATTGGCGGAAAAGATCAAGGCGCTCCGCGCCGAGATCGACAAGCAGAACAGCCAGTCCATGACCACGGATATGTTCATCTCCCTGGTCCGCAAATACACCCGCGCCCGCAAGTTGACGCCCCGGATGCTCAACGAGCTCATCGAGAAAATCGAAGTGTTCAACGCCGAGAAGGTAGACGGGGTGTGGGAGCAGCGGCTCCGCATCCACTACAACTGCGTGGGCGCCATCGAGATCCCAGACCTCATACCACTGTCCGCCCCGGAGGTGTCCGTAAACACAAGAAAAGGCGTAGTCGTCAACTACGCCCCATCTACCATCGCCGGATGAAAACAAAAAAAGACGAGTGTTCTTACAGCGTTTCAAATGCTATAAGAACACTCGCCATGGTGCGGATGACGGGACTCGAACCCGTACGGCCATGGGCCACTAGCACCTCAAGCTAGCCAGTCTACCAGTTCCAGCACATCCGCATAACTCAAGCTTGTTTATTATAGCGCAGTCCCTCCATTTTGTCAACCTAAAAAAATCGTCGTTTTTTTGAAAATACCTGTTGACAAACCAAGAGGCCCATGGTAATATATCTCTTGTCGCTACGAGCGACACACCGCCTGCGCGAGTGGTGGAATTGGTAGACTCGCTGGCTTCAGGTGCCAGTGCTCGCAAGGGCGTGCGGGTTCGACTCCCGCCTCGCGCACCAAAAGGACACGTTGAAAAACGTGTCCTTTTTCTTTTTTGTGCATACCCCCCTTCTCTCCCTCATAGGCTGGTCTTACCAATACAGGAAATGAGGGATTGACACCATGAAAGCCGTACTCGCCCTGTCTCTGGTACTGCTGTGCCTGCTGCCCACCCATGCCCGGGCCGCTGAGGTGGATATCACTGCGCCCTCCGCTATTCTCATGGAGAAAAGCACCGGAGAGGTGCTCTTCGAGCAGGATGCCCACGCCGTCTACGAGCCCGCCTCGGTGACCAAGGTGATGACCCTGCTGCTGGTGATGGAGGCCATCGATGCCGGGACGCTCTGCTGGGATGACGTGATCACCGCCTCTCCCTACGCCTGCTCTATGGGCGGCTCCCAGATCTGGCTGAAAGAGGGGGAGCAGCTCACCGTCAGTGAGATGGTGAAGGCGGTGGCCGTGGCGTCTGCCAATGACTGCGCCGTAGCTCTGGCGGAGGCAGTGTCCGGCAGTGAGACCGCCTTTGTCCAGCGCATGAACGAGAGGGCCAAAGAGCTGGGCATGGAGTCCACCGTCTTTTGCAACTGTACCGGACTCCCCGCAGAGGGCCACGTGTCCTCCGCCTATGACATTGCCCTCATGAGCCGGGAGCTGATTTTGAATCACCCCCAGCTGCGGGAGTACACCACCATCTGGATGGACACCCTCCGGGACGGTCAATTTCAGCTGACCAACACCAACCGGCTCATCTACTCCTATCCCGGGGCCACAGGGCTGAAAACCGGCTCCACCGACACTGCCCTCTACTGCCTGTCCGCCACAGCGGAGCGGGACGGCATGGAGCTCATCGCCGTGGTGATGCACGCCGCCACCCCCTCCGACCGCTTTGACAGCGCCGCTGCCCTGCTCAACTACGGCTTTGCCAACTACTCCCTCACCCAGGTCTATCCCGAGCAGGTACTCCCCCCCATCTCGGTGCTGTTGGGGGAGCAGGACACGGTGCAACCCGTGCTGGACCACGACTGCACCATCCTCACCCACCAGAGCCAGAGCGCCGCCGTCACCACCCAGGTTCATCTGCCAGAGGAGGTCTCCGCCCCGGTGGAGGAGGGGCAGAAACTGGGCGAGATGATCGTGTATCTGGACGGTGAGGAACATGAGCGGGTGGACCTGGTGGCCTCCACCGGAGTGGCCCGCCTCACTGTGTGGGGCATCTTCCAGCAGCTTCTGGACACCCTGCTCTTTCTCCCCACCCATGC